>JALOMA010000109.1 GCA_025455735.1 Candidatus Kapaibacterium sp. | reverse complement strand
CGGTATATCAACGACTCCAAAGCCACCAATATTAATGCCGCATGGTTTGCCCTATCGAGCTTCGAGCGTCCGTTGGTATGGATTGCTGGGGGCCGTGGCGACAATAATGACTACCATGCTCTCGACGAGCTGGTAGCGCGTCATGTGAAGAGCATCGTCTGTATCGGCGAAGACGCCGACACCATTTTCAATCACTGGTGTACACGGAAACGATGCGTGAAAACCGCTTCGTTGGCCGACGCAGTTCGTACTGCGTCGGAGCTTGCGGAACCCGACGACGTTGTCCTATTTTCTCCCGCATGTAAGAGTTTTGACATGTTCGACAACTTCGAACATCGTGGGCATGCATTTAAGGCGCTCGTTGATTCCTTGTCATAGCCGTCCAGCCGCGTGAACTAAACCACCGCGCATTTCGTTGACGACTGCTCACGAATACTGCACAGCATGAGCACCGTTATCGAAGTGCGCGGATTGCGCAAAGTTTATGGCGACTTCGTCGCCGTGGGTGGCTTGGATTGTACCGTGGAGCAGGGAGACATCTATGGATTCCTGGGCCCCAATGGCGCGGGAAAAAGCACGAGCATCCGGATGATGATGTCGCTAATTACTCCCACGGCAGGTACGATCAAACTCTTTGGCCAGCCTTTGGAAACCCACCGCGAGGCTATTCTGCGACGGGTTGGAGCCATTGTTGAGCGCCCAGATTTCTATAATTATTTGTCGGCACAGCGCAACCTTGAGCTTCTCGGAAGGCTCAGCGGGGCAGATGTCTCCACAAGGTCCATCAATCGAGTGCTGGGAATTGTCGGGCTGGCAGAACGTGCTACGTCCAAAGTCAAAACGTATTCCCACGGCATGAAACAGCGGCTGGGAATTGCCCAGGCCTTGCTCCACAACCCTGACCTCATCGTGTTGGATGAACCTACGACTGGGTTGGATCCACATGGTATGAAGGACATGCGGGACCTGATTCTGGCCCTGGCTGCGGACCACAAAAAGACCGTGTTCCTGAGCTCCCACATTCTTCCCGAAGTTGAGCTTACGGCCAACCGTATGATCATCATCAACCGTGGTAAGGCTATTGTGGAAGGTACCGTCCAGGACCTCTTGAATGCCGGCAAGTTGCGGGTAACGATAGGCGTCTCCAATGCCGCAACGGCGGCTTCCGTGCTAGGAACAGCTCAGTTGCCACACGATATTCAGATCGCCGACAACGCATTGATCATGATGCTCGAGCGCTCGGAGATTGCTCCCGTGGTTCAACACCTTGTCCAGCATGGAATTGCTGTGGACAGCGTAGTACCCGTTCGCTCCCTGGAAGAGTACTTTCTGACAATCACCAAGGAGGCTGCATGATGACCGTTTTGCGTGTGGAGCTCTCCAAGGTCTTCAGCAAGTGGCGTACGTTCATTGGTTTCATCGCCATTGGCGTTCTTGTGCCCATCGTCATCATCGCCATGGGCTTGGAAGGCAATACATACTTTTCGTTCGCTACGCAGGTGCTTCGGCAACAGTTCGACTTTGCAGGCAACCTGATGAATGGCTATACGGTGGCTTATATTATCCAGGGCATGCTTTACATCCACGTGCCCTTCCTGGTAACGCTTGTTTCCGGAGATATTCTCGCAGGCGAAGCTACGGCAGGTACATATCGACTAATCTTTACTAGACCAGTGCGGCGTAGCACCGTGGTAACCGCAAAATGGCTGGCATCCATGCTCTACACGGTGCTTCTGGTTCTCTGGATGGCCATACTCAGTATGGGCATCGGCATCCCCTTTCTGGGAACGGGAGAGCTGGTGGTGATTCGATCCACGATCACCATTATAGCCGTAGATGACGTTCTGTGGCGATTCCTTGCGGGATATGGCTACGCTGCCTTGGCGATGATGACTGTTGCCTCAATTGCCTTTCTGTTTTCGTCGCTGGTGGAGAACGCCATTGGCCCCATCATGACAACCATGGCCATCATCATCGTGTTCACGATCATTTCGGCGATAGATGTACCGCTTTTCGACTACATCCGTCCAGCGTTGTTCACCAACCATATGAATGGTTGGCGATATCTTTTCGACGACCCCGTGAATTGGTCGAAACTCATCACGTCGGCATCCGTTCTGGTGGCCCACATTGCTGCATGTTTTACCGCAACGATGATCATTTTGAAACGCAAGGACATCCTCACGTGATACGATTTTTGCTTGTTACGACACTCCTCGTTACCACCAGCCGGATTGCCCTGGCAACAGATGCCCAGGAACTGCTTCGCAACGTCACGAATAAACTACAAGGTGTACAGACGTATGTAGCCGATGTGCGCATCAAGGTGGACATTGCATTCTTGAAAGCACCAGAGTCCAAGGCAACGATCTACTTCAAAGCGCCGAATCGCACGGCCATCGATGCTCCAGGTTTCGCCATGATACCGAAACAGGGTGCCGACCTCTCTGCGGCAAACATCCTACGGCGGCCACATCAAGCCATCGATGGTGGCACGGCCCCTTTCCAAGGAAAGACACTACGGCGTGTGAAGGTATTGCCGACGGAAGAAAACGCAGACATCGTGGTGGCTACGCTGTGGATCGACGAAGAACAGCTGATCGTTCGCAAGGTGGAAACAACAACCAAACAAGGCGGAACGGTTGTAGCAGAGTTGGTATATGACAACGCTCAGGCACGTAGTTTTGGACTTCCATCGTACGCCAAGCTGATGTTGGACATTGGGTCGTTTGAGCTACCAAAGACAATGACTGGTGATTTTGATGCTCCTTCGAAGCAGTCCAACGGTAAGTCCCAAAAGGCCATCGTAGAAGTTTGGTATTCCTCCTACACGTTCAACAAACCGATTCCCGAAGAGAAGTTCAAATAACTGCAGGCCACGTACCTTTGCAGCATGACTGCACGTTCTGCACTACCTGAACTCCTTCTTCGATATAGCCTTGCCACCGTCTATCTGTGGTTTGGAATATTAAAACTCATCGGAGCTAGTCCAGCTCACGACCTGGTCTTGAAGACTCTGTCGTGGTTCCCAGAAGGCGCCGTGATCAACGCCCTCGGGTGCGCAGAGGTGCTTCTGGGACTGGGTTTTCTGATACCTCGATGGACGCCGGTGGTGGTGGTGCTATTCTTCATTCACATGGCCGGCACATTCCTACCGTTTGTCAACGGACGTGAGTTCGTCTGGTCAGTTGGTGTAGCAGGTCTGTCGCTCACAGGTCAGTACATCATCAAAAACGTCGTATTCATCGCTGCGGGAGCAGCGTTACGGCAATTGTGGCTTACCAGGGTTACGCAGCCGAAGCTCAGGGATTCAACATGATTCCTACCGGGCAATGATCACTGCCCATAACATCCGGTGAGTGCCATGCATTCTTGAGGGCAGGGCGCAGATCCTTGGTTATCCAATGATAGTCAATACGCCAGCCGACGTTCCTGTCTCGCGCTCTCGTGAAATAGTCCCAGTAGGTGTACTGGGCTTGTTCGTCGGGGTGGTATTCACGGAATGCATCCAGCCATCCCCGTTGCACGAGTTCGTCAAGTTTCGTGCGCTCTTCTGGTAAAAAACCAGTCGTCTTTTGATTCTCTTTCGGGCGTGCCAAGTCTATTTCGTGGTGTGCCGTGTTGTAGTCACCGCAGACGACGATACTCCTGCCTGCCTTACGTTGTTCTTCGCAGCGATCGAACAGTGCGTCGTAGAATCGCAGTTTGTACGGAACGCGTTTATTCTCTTGGCTTCCATTTGGAAAGTAGACGCCATATACAATAAATGCGCCGTAGTCGATTTCCAGAATACGTCCTTCAACGTCGAATTCTTCAATGCCTATGGACGTATGAACGTTGTCGGGTTTGATCCGCGTAAGAACGCCGACACCACTATATCCACTGCGACTGCGGCAGGAGTGCCAGAAAGTATGAAAACCCTCGAGGTTTCGTACTTCGTCGGGGATTTTGTCCTCGTCCGCTTTGGTTTCCTGGAGGCATATGACATCTGCACGAGAGTCCTTCACCCAATCGAGAAACCCCTTTTTCATGATGGCACGGATGCCATTAACGTTGAACGAGATAATCTTCATTGTGCTGCCTGTTTGAGTTCGGACATGGTGAACAAGGCCAGCAATTCATAGCCTTCGGCGCGCAGGGACTCGCGTCCGCCGCTTTCGCGATCGATCACACAAACAACGTGGTCGATTATTGCACCGAGCGAACGAAGGTCATTGCCGGAGATCACCACTTGTCCCCCACTCGTAACCACGTCTTCCACCACGAGTACTCGTTTCCCGTCTACGGATGGGCCTTCGCACAACCGAGCGGTCCCGTATTTCTTGGCTTCCTTGCGAACGAACACGGCGGGGATACCAGTTACTTGACTAAGCATGACGGCAATCGCAATCCCGCCCATTTCTAGTCCAGCCAGCAGTTCCGTGCCCTTTGGAATGAAGGGGGCCATGTGTTCCGCTATCGCGCGCAACGTTGCAGGATCCGATTCGAACTGGTACTTGTCAAAGTACTCATTGCTGACGGCACCGCTACGCAGGGTGAACGTGCCTGTCAGTCGAGCCATATCGTGAATGGCGGAGGCTAAGGTTTGTCGTTCCATGCACAAAGATACAACTGCGCATTTGTGGCAGTGACCGATTCAAAAACGAACAAGGCGAGGTTCCGAAAGAACAACCTCGCCTTGGTTCATCGTGGAGACGAATGGAAGTGGACTATCGCACCACTACGAAGGAGTGGCGACGGATATCGTTGGCGGTTTCCACGACGATCGTGTAGACGCCAGACGCAGGAAGGGACGATGTTTGTACGTCGATACGATGCTGGCCCGCACCAACAACGTCGTTGAACAGCGTAGCAACGACGGAACCGGTTACATCCGTCAGCGTGACGCGCACGGCACCGTCTGTTGCCGTGGTAAAACGAACGACGGCTTGGGCGGTGGCAGGATTTGGGGAAACAGCGATGGCATCGGTAGCAGCGTCCTCGTCCACAGATACCGTGGCACGCTGATTCACGACGACGGTCACGATGCGTGTGGTTATTTGACCACAGCTATTGCGGACAACCCCTTGGTAGACGCCTTCGTCGGCTTCCGTCACAGCGGACACGAGATAGTCGGCTGCCGTAGCGCCTGGGATGGCGACGCCATTCCTGAACCACTGATAGGATAGCTCGGGCGTTCCAGAGCGCAAGACGAAGGTAAGGTCAAGAGGATCCCCTTCCCGTAGTACTCGCCGTGGCGTTGGTTCCAATTCGAAGCTTGGACGAATGCCACGTTGTACGCGAACACTGCGGCTTTCTACGAAGGTGTTTGCACACCGCGAGAACACGCGCACTTTCCAGTCACCTGGCGACGTTGTGACGTAGCTCGGAATCGTAGTCGTGGCTTCTACGCTACCATTGCGCAACCATTCGTAGCGATCGGCTGGCTCGAGGGTCTCGATTGTCAGCCCTGCACGCTGCTGTTCGCAGATGATGGTTGACGTGCTGTTATTGGCTTCGAGTTCCTGTGTAATGGCTGGGCGCACAGGGATGCGAACGTCTATGAAATTCGTGGCCTGTGCTGCATTGGACGGTACGCCGGAGATCGTACACCAGTAGGTGCCAGTATCGGCAATCGTCAAGCCTGAGATGCGCAATGTAGGTGACTGTGCTCCAGCGATGCGATCGCCATCGGCCAAGAAACCAACGCCGTTCTTGGCCCAACGATAGAACAGCCCTCGATCACCGCCCGAGGGCAATGCTGCTGCCGTCAGCGTGAGATCACTACCAGCGCACAGAGCGGTGGGCTGTACCGGCTGCTGCGTGATGGTTACGCGTGGAATCAGGACTGCGCAGTTGCGGGTGCGCGGCGCACTACAACCACCTGTGACCAGGCACGTGTAAGCCGACGACGTATCGGCGAACTGCATGTCATTGATGAACAATCGTTTTGTTGTGACGCCCCGGTACTTGTTTCCTTCCTGAAGAGGCACGCCAGCACGGAACCACTGGAACCTGTCTGTCGGATTTCCCGTGGCGTCAATTTCGATCACCACACCGGATCCTTGAGGGGCTTGGATGAGCGTAGGTACATCACGGGTGATACGCGTACGTGCGGCCGACGTAACAACGGTTGAACGGGTTGTGATGGGCATGCCACCAGCTGCACGCACGACGCAGCGATAGGTGCCATTAACGCTAGCCGTAGCTGCCACAGTGCTGTACGTGGCAGCCGTTGCACCAGGAATGTCGATGCCATCCTTCTGCCACTGATACGTAAGGCCAGGACCGGTAGCCGTAACACGGAGGGTGAGAGTTTCCGTCAAGCATACGGCGACAGATTCCGCTGGGACCGACGTAATACGTGGGATGCGGACATTGTAGAACGACACCGTTCCCGATATCTCGTTGCCGGCAACGATCATGTCGGCACCATTGGGACTCTCCGAAGCCGGGATGTACTGGATGACTTCGCAACCAAGATCGCCTACGGTGCCGTTCGTCACATTCGTAAGGTTGGGAGATACCGTCAGGTTCCGCGAGTTGATGTAGTCCACGTAGCGCGGCGCCGTTGGATTGGTCACGTTGTACATGAACATCGTGCCAATGCGTTCCAGGCCGATGAAGGCATAAACGGAATCGTTGATAACGCCGATAGCCGTGGCTTCAGGTTCTGGCCCCTTGTTGTCGGAGCGGTCGTCCAAGGCATTGGTAGTATGTCCCGTATTGAAATTCTGAGGGAAGAACCGTGCCGTAAGAGTCTCGAATTCGTTCCCGGAATCCCAGATGAGATTCCCATCCGTGTTCCAGATCGAGAAACTCCTCCCCCCTAGGGTGAACAACCTGTCGTAATCACCATCGCCATCAAGGTCGCTGGCTTGGTTGCTGATGTTCAGGCGCCCTAAGGCCGTATTCGCTTTCAGTGCCGCACCATTGGGAAAGTTGGTTGGGTCCAACACAACGGCTGAAGAACCAACGCGAACTTCCTCTACAAACGTGCCGTACTCGCGGGCATCACCTTCGTTGGCAGTGATAAGAAACGTCTCCCCGCCAGCGGTGAAAAGGCTGATGGCATCTGGCTGATACATGCCGTAGACAGGCCAGTTGTTGATGCGAATGGCACCAAG
This sequence comes from Candidatus Kapaibacterium sp., assembly GCA_025455735.1. Taxonomy (GTDB): domain Bacteria; phylum Bacteroidota; class Ignavibacteria; order Kapaibacteriales; family Kapaibacteriaceae; genus JALHPC01. Next base: position 1,832 of record JALOMA010000109.1, on the reverse strand, counting down.
GTTGCCAACACCCGAGTCACGATCCGATGGGTCGAGACCATTGGGTCGGTCGAAGGTCAGCCATCCGATGGTAGGGTTGCTATTGTTGACACTAATTGTTCCATTTGGCGGGTTAGGCAAGACGGACCCTCCCACACCGAAATCATTGTCATTGATCAGCGCGAAGCGATTGTCGTCGATACGGCAAAGGCCTTCTACCTTGTCGAAGTCCCCATAGCCAACGCCAGGAAGGTAGACAGACTTCATCTTATACACGGGGCGAATGCCGTATTGCGCGAGTTCGTTGAAATTCAACGATTCAATCGTGCGTCCAGGTGGCAACGAAAATGTTGCTGTACGCAGGTTGGTAGCTCCCTTAAGATCGATATCGAAGATGTATTTCCGGGCCCGTAGGCCTGTGGCGTCGTCGCGTTCGACCACGAAGAATCGACCATTCCCGAGGGAAGCGGCATCGCCGATTTTGTCGGCGGCACCGAATTTTTCGAACATGGGATAGAGATATTCACCGATGACTTGATTCGTCACAATATTGAAGGCAAGAATGCGGCACCATACGGACGCACGTGATGCATTGTCGCCAGCGTTGTCCGGCTGATCCAAGGACGACTGGATAAATGCATACAAGGTGTCGCCCTCAATAGCAACAGCCTCGAAGCCACGGTTGGCGCGCCGTGCTGCATAGGCGGCAGGCAACGATTCCACGCCGTAGGTACCAACCGCAGCACCCACGGAGGCTGCAGTGCCTTGTGGAATGTGTCGGGCAATCAACTCTCCAGTTGGACGGAAGTTGTAGATCGCTGGGCGATATTCATCGACGAGCCACCAGTTACCAAAACGATCTGTTACAATCCCCTCGAGGTCGGCTCCAAAGGGATCGTTGGGAATGTCGTTTCCATTGAGGTCGATCCCGAATTCATCGGTGTAGGCAAATCCTTGGCCGGCGGCCTGTAGGTTGGGACGTCCACTGATTGGCACCTGTGCGTTGCCAACCGTGCGAAACAACGGCGTACGCGAAATGGTCGTGATCGCGCCCGTGGAGCGATTCAGCTCCAGAAGGTCGACTTCTGCCTGATAGTCGGGCAGTGCAAATGGGCGGCGCACTTGTCCACGAATCGTCGTGGGCTCAGCATTGGGGCCGCGGTCGGGATGGGTAAGGAAACGTGGACGATTCGTATCTCCATCGGCATAGCCAGCAAACCACAATCCGGAACATCCGCCAAGCAGAATCTGCTGTCCGGCAGGAGTGGTCCCTAGAACAGGGCGATTCGTCCAAGGGAACTGACGTACTCTTGGTAACCCGCGGCTATAGTCCTTGTAGCCTAGGGCAACCACACGTGTTAAGGTAGCCGAGGTGATGTCGATGATAGCGATTGCATTGGCTTCCTGGATGGTCACATAGGCCGTGCGCGAATCCGGGGAGATTGCCGCATATTCTGGTTCAAAGTCTTGGGCAACACTGGCATTGGGACCGTAAATGCGGATCCCCATTGCGCGCAAGGAGTCTTGCCGTCCATTAAGGGCGGTAAATCCTACAGTTTGCACCGTGGGGTTGGTTACGCCACCAGAGATATTGATGATGCTGACGGATCCTTCGGGGTCATTGCTATAGTCAGCACTTGGTTCGCCTTCATTACACGTGATTACCCTTGTTCCGTCGGGTGTGAACGTAATCATGTCAGGCAAAGCACCGACTGGTACAACGGATCGGAAATTGCCCTGCATGTCAAGAAACAGGACGCGTCCCGGCGCTTGTTTGCTTGTTCTGTCCTCCAAAGCAACAGCGACGTTGCCATTGCGAATAGCAACACTATTGGCGACACCATTATAGGCAA
>JALOMA010000108.1 GCA_025455735.1 Candidatus Kapaibacterium sp. | reverse complement strand
CCGGGCTGAACACGCTTGCATTGGACGTGTCCACGCTTTCTTCTGGTGCATATTCCATCGTCGTGCGCTCTGGGTTGATCGTTCGAACTGTCCCGCTTCGGATCATACCATGAAGGTGTTGCTGTTCCTGGTTGCTCTTGCCTTGATGCCGCGGCTTGCGATGGCCCAAGGATTTGAATGGGAGTATTCGGTACGGACGCCCGTCGCTCCTCCGAGGGCCTTCGTTGGTGTCGAGGTCGCGACGGGCCTGACGACGCACTCTGGTACGCTGACCTACAGCGAACTTGTTCCCTGCTGCGAGTTTGCTGGCAGTCAAGGAACACCGTTGTGGCTGGGTATTGGCGCTGAATATTGGCTGGATGATGAGCGCGCGGTCTGGGGATCCCTTGGATACAGATCGATAACAGGCGATTTCTCCTCGAATCAATCGTCCTTCCCATTGGCGGATGGGCGGGCGCTCGTAACCCACTATGAGTACGACGTATCGATCTCATACGTAGGACTTCAAGGAGGCCTTCGGCAACGGCTCTTCCAATCCCATGCTTCCGTGAGTTTTGGGCTGCGAGCTCAAGCGTTGGCTTCGTCGTCGGCGACACTCGAAGAAGTTGTCGATGGACCTGCGGACTACTTCTTTACTACGAATCCACCGTCCAAGGTGAAACGGATTCAGAACGCTAGATCTGTCGCGGACATCGAGCCTCTGTACCTAGCCTTCCTTGTTGGAGGAAGCTATGATATATCGCTCTATCGTGGAGGTTTTATTAGTCCAACAATCATGGTGGCTGTTCCATTGACAACGACATCAGCCATGTCCAATTGGCGGTCACTGGATCTCACACTTGGTGTGCGATTTATGCAGGCACTGTAAGATTGTTCATTTCGTCTCGTAACACTTTGGTGGCAGTGTGCCACCTCCTGCCAAAGAGAATCAAACACTTGTTTTTTGCATTGGAGTTGTCATGAAGACATTCTTTTCGGCCATTGTTGCCGTAGCAGCGTTAACAACCGCAGCATGTGCCCAAAACACAAAAGCGCCCGCATCACCTGGGCCCAAGTTCGAGGTGATTGGCGGAGAAACGTATGATTGGGGCAAGGTCAAGGCTCCCAAGGAGGGCTTTCTCGAAGCAACCATCAGAATGCGTAATGCCGGAGAGTCCGGCGTGCTTAAGCTGGTTGAAATTCGTCCTGGCTGCGGATGTACCAAAACCGACCCTGACAAGACGGAGCTCAACGCTGGCGAAGTCAGTACAATGAACGTGAAGCTCAACATTAGCCCCTCGCAAAATGGGCCGTTGTCGAAGAACATTACCGTGCGCTCGACGGATGGCAAGGATACTGCAACACACTACCTGATTCTGAAGGCTGATATCGTGCGTGCGTTGTCCATGTCCCAACCGTACTTCGCATTCTCGGATCTGAAAGTTGGATCAGAGTCGACGAGCACGATCAAGATCACGAACAATGAAACAGTGCCGATCAAGGTCTCGGAAGTGTTGGCTGATGGAATGGCCGTGAACCTGGCGAAAGGGAAGGTCATCAAGCCAAATGAGAGCTTGGAAGTTGTTGCTCGCGTAACACCATCGAAATCCGGTCAGTTCACAGGCAAACTGTCCTTCAAGACCGATCACCCTGATCACACCGTTGTGGACGTTCAAGCGTATGGCATGGTGGTTGAGTCTAAGTCTGCCGTGTTCCAGAAAGACGCTAAATAATTCAGTGATGGTCTCCGTACATGACGCCGGTCCGATAACTCGGGCCGGCGTTTGCGTTATTACCAGAACCACGATGATACGTTCTCTTGTTCTTCTCCTTGGCATCGTGTGTGCTACGGCGGATTGCGCTTCACAGTGGTCAGCCGCGAACGGAATTGATGTTCTTCGCACGGGAATGATCACGTCCCTTGCCGCGGATACGTCCGGCGTCATCGTAGCTGGAACGGAACGCGACGGCGTTTATGCGTCCTTTGATGGCGGTGTAACGTGGCGGAATCATGGCACGTTCTTGATTCCTGGTAGGGTGGGTTTTGGGAATCGTGCGGTGAAGATTTCACAAGTGGTCATCGCCAATGGAATAGCCTATGCTGGTGTCGAAAACGACGGCATCTATCGGAGAGGGGATCTTGTTTGGTCGAGAATACGCCATCAGCCTGATTCGCTCACCGTCACGTCCATGTATGTTGATGCGGGAAAGGACGAAATTGTCATGGGTACGTTTCTGGAGGGAGTTTTTCGGATGCCGCTGGCAACGGACTCCCTTCAGCTGGCCTATGTACGTCCAGGTGATACCAACCATACCATCAATGAGATCAGCAGAACATCACGCGGGTTTTATATCGGTACTCGCTTTGATGGTCTCTGGAGAGCTGCTGCTATTGATGCACCAAGAATTCTGGATACCATAGGACTGCCATCACTCCCGCTGACCTCCTACCATGTACGTGAAAATGACATGGGTTGGGAGGTGTCCTGCTCCCTTGCCTATGCTCTTGATGGAGGTCTGTATGTTCGTGCGCCGGGTCAGGATCGATGGTTCAAGTTCTTCGATGGGATCGATGACTTCATCGCCTTCCTTTTCGGATTTACCGTCCATAAGTCAACGTTCTTTGCGTCCACAGGCTATTTTGGCGGCAAAGGTGTGTATACATGGAATCCGCGCGAGACGCAATGGAAGCCCTGGAATGATGGCCTTGCTTCGTTGAACGGTGGACCAATCATCTCTTTGCCCCGCGGCCGTGACACGGTACGCCTCATTCTGGCTACACGGGACGCTGGTATTTTCTTCCGAGACACTGCCCTGGCCTCTCTGGTGACCAGTGTTTCCCCCCAAGATGTGTCAAGGCCCCCAACCATTCATGTAAGGTCTCGAGGGACATTCGTTCCAGGCGAACAATTGTACGACATCCTGGGTAGGGCAATTGACGTCATCCGTGCTGGGTACGTGTATGGTCTACGGCGTGAGGATGGCACGATGGAATTGGTGGCTGTTACTGAATGAAACGTCACTTCACGGGAATCTCCACCGTCCATGATCTGCCAGCCGGTGGTGCAGGAAGTGAGCGTTTGAGAATCCATGGGTTGAGCAGCTTGACGTCCTTGTAGGAAGTACCTTTCGACGTTGCCCACGCAGCCACGTTGTCAATGCTCCCTTCAACAACAACAGAGCGAGTCTTCTCAGCCGCATATTGCTCGTTTGGAGGTACTGCCAACCCATACAACGTGGCATTCTCCATGATGTGTTTGATAACAGCTATGCGAATGATATACCGAGATGTCTCCTCGTTTAGGAAGAGATCGTAAAAATTTGATGTGTTCTGAAAGCGCTTGTTGTCGGCATAGTTCTCGTGACCCATGTTGTATCCGGCCGCGGCATTCGTCCATGACCCATTGGATTCGTATCCGGAACGGAGATACTTTATGGCGGCGCGTGTAGACCGTTCTGGATGGCGACGTTCATCAACGTCGTCCGAAACGACCAACCCCATGGCCTTCGCTGTTGCGGGAATGAACTGCCAAAGTCCTACGGCATCTTTTGGAGAACGAGCCATGTATAGGGCGGACTCGGCGACGGACAGGTACTTCAGATCATCAGGGGCATTGGCCTCTTTCAGGAGCCGTTCATACATCGGAAAATACCGGCCCGACCGTTTTATGTACAGAAGTATTTGCCCCGGAGATTGCAGGTTGAGATAGAACTCCCGCTCGACGCGCTCGCGAACTTCCTGCACGTGCATTGGCACGGATTCACCGCAGAAACTCAGCTTATCTGGAATATTCCATGTAGCAATTGGCTGTTGTACGCTGATAGGGGGCTTGGTGTCAACTTCGGAAATGCAACTTGACAGTGTCTCAAGAAGGACAGAGGCAATTCCAATCAAGGCTGAACGGAGAGCGTAGAGGTGCATAGATCAAGTTCCCGATCGTCATTGGTGGCAAGGATAGTACAGCCTCCATGAAGGCAGTGGTCGCGCACAACGTCCTCTACGATGGCGCGCCCAGCAGTATCCAAGGTTACTGAAGGCTCGTCAAGGATGAGTACACGTGGACGATGCTGAAGTGCAAGCGCCAAAAGCATGCGTTGGCGCTGTCCCGAAGAAAAGGTGCGTACCAACGATGAAGAGCGTTCAGTCAGGCCGACACGTCGTATCGTGGCCTCACAGGCATCGGCATCGAAGGTGCGACCAGTAAGCAGGTCATGAATGCGGAGAAGCTCCAGCGGGGTAAACTCGTCGTATGGCCGGAGATAGGGTGCAACGAAACCAATGTGCGAGGACACGTCTTCTGGTGCAATGTCAACGCCATTGATGCTCAGGACAACCGAACCCACGTCGGGACGAAGAATGCCAGCCAGAATCCTAACCAACGTAGACTTACCAGACCCGTTGTCTCCAACGATGCCCAAGCACTCACCGTTCGAAACCGAACATGAAATGTCCTTAAGGATCGAGCGCCCACCAAATGACTTGCCGAGAGACGTAGCCAAAAGTTTGATGGACGTCATCGGACCACGACCTTGTGGAGGCTGACATCGTCGTTGTGGCGTACCGTGGCGACGTAGAGGCCCGTTGGGAGTTCACGGCCTAGCGTCCACGGTACGGCAACAACGGAGCCTCGTAGTTCCGCCATGGCCGTAAAGGAGACAACAGGAGTATTGGCTGTTGTGGTTACGAGCACGTCGATCCGGCTGCCTGGTGCCGCCGAGGTAACTGGCAACCAAACGACGCTGTGCTCCGAGCGGCGTGCTGGCTGAGGAAATGGCCCTATGGAAGCCACGGGGGCTACACCGTCCACGAATGAACAGGGCTTGTTGAGGTCAAAGCGAAGGCCCCAGGTAGTCCCCACGATCTGCTGGTCCCACTGTGCTGGTCCTGAGACAACCGTGAAGGCATAATCGGCTGATGATGGATCACTGGAGTTCACAAGAGCGGTAACATCCGTATTCGAAAGGAGCACAGTGGAGATCACATTGTTGGGATCCGCTGGAATGGTAAAACGAAATCCACGCACTTCAAATGGAGTAAGCGAGCCCGTCACTGGTACGGCTGGTGGGATTGCAAGGACGTCGACTGCCATGGCGATTTCAGGGAGCTCATTGGCGCCTGGAATCGTGCCTCCTGGCCTGGCCCTGCTCCCTGTTCGGTATAGTGTGGATAGGGATTGACAGAAGATATCGGCAAATGCTGCCCCTCGGCTGTCACATGCTTCCACAAGTGCCAGGAATGGCCTCGTCCCCGTACCAATGCGGTTCCAGATGTCCACAATGATTGCGTCTCCGAATCGGGATGAAAGCTCGTTGCCGAACCATCCCCAAGGATAACCATTGGATGCATCGGATCGTGAAAACGGATATCCAGAAGGTTGACGAAGGAGCTGACCCAGGTAGACTGCCCAGTCTCGGATCTCGGGGTAGAGACGCAATTCCATCCACGTTGCCGTCATCTCATACATCATCAGCTCTCGCGTACCCAGTGCATACGCACCTATTTGCACCGTATGGTGGAACTCGTGCACACACGTTGCCTTCAACGCATCAACACCGAACGTTGCAAAAGGCTGTCTGCCAAAGACATTCCGATCGGACTCGGCAAAGTCATTATCAACTTCAATAAACGACGTATACTTCGTTACACCACCCGCCGAGGTTAGAATGCGGTCTGGCCGCGTTACCCCATAAAGGCCAGTACCTGCTTGGCCAGCTTTTGATAGGTCCACCATATACACATCGAGTGCAGGGCTACCGCCGTCCATGTTGTCTGACGGTGGCGGTCGAAATCCCATACTGTCGATTTGGACACGAAAGGCAAGGTCCAAGGCTTCCAAGCCTGCGTCGACATAGTCTGGAATTCCATTGGCGTTTGCATCGGCGCGAGGGACAGCGTTCGGTCCCGTCAACGTATAGTGGATGCGGAATCGACCACGCGGATCATCGGCACGGAGATCGAGGCCAACAGGGCGATCCGAAGCGAGGACGAGGCCCCCTTCAAGTCGTTGAATGCGGAGTGCGTGGGATGGGTCGGAAAAACCACAGCGGTGCGTAGGACCGTCAGACGCAGCAGCTGCCAGCGCTGAAAGAAGAAATACGGCAACCAGTCCGTGCCGGAACAACGGCATTGACAGGCCTATCGGAACATTTCTTTGATCATACCCCATGTGCGGCGAATACCCGACACATTATGCGTAACCGAGACTGCATTGGAGTAGGTGTGGGTACGGTCGGGTTTGATCAGCTTCAATCGATATCGAACTTCAGCGGAGGCAACCTCGGCCTTGGCCCCATCACCCTTGGCAAAGGCCTCGTCGTCTGTGTACGCGTAATGCAGCGTCCCAGTCCGGGACTGTATGACGGAGACGAGGCGGAAAACGTCGTCTTTACCAGCACGTTCCAGCTCAAATGATGCGACCGAAGCCTCGGACGAAAGACGCCATTCCACTTGAACAGCAGAGCCAGTCGAGCGAGCGACGAACGATTGCAACACGGACTCGGCGGCGAAGGCTACCGAGACGAGGAGCAACAGGCAGACGATGATTGAAGAATATCGACGCATGGACAAAGATACAGTCTTTCAGTGAAGAATGATGCCACCAGCTGACATACCGAACCGACCTTTCTACGACGTAGAAAAGTCGGTTCTGTTACATCCAGTCGCCCATCTGTTACATCAAAGTGCTATTGGTCAAAAACCACCGTGACGTGCGACCCATCACAGAATGGTTTTGACTTCGAAGCTCCGCACCGGCACAAAGACGTTGTGGTTGTGCGCTCGATGCTTGAGCCATCCGGCAACACAACGGTGATAACGCCTTTGACACGATACGGTCCACCCGGAGTGACCGTAACGTTCACAGCCTCTGGTGCCTGTGCCTGATTGTCGGGCTCCTGCGGTGGAGGATCCTCCATGGGCTCTGGGCGTCGAATCGAAAGCGCCCCGGACGGACACTTCGACACAACGTCCACCAGCGTAGCCGCGTGAGCATGCTCGGGTTGGATCCACGGTCGGACACGTGGATTGAACACCCGAGGCAAGTTCCTGAAACAGTTGCCCGAGTGTATACACAAGTCAGGCTTCCACACGATGGTTACTCCATCATGCTCGTACTGTTTCTCAAAATCACTCATGATCATACCCTCCTTCACCGTACGATATGATTGATGCCAAGCGTTCTGTAACATAGGAGAATTTTTTGGCACAGCAATGATTGTGATGCATTCTCGTTCTTCTCCATAGTTTTGTCAATCGATAATGTTCCAGCGACTCCTCCATATTGCGCTCTTCACGCTGCTTGCCGTGTCTCTGACTGGGATGCCTATGGTGGTGCGCACATGTTGTGGTGTGATTCTTGAGCAAGAACAGGTGGAACATCATGAGGAGATGGCATGCGACGTCTCTGCATGTTGTGAGGAAGAGACGACGCACGGATTGGAACAAGACGCCTGTTGCGGCGAAGCCGTTGTTATTGAAGCACCTTCGCAGGACATGCTGTCCCCCGGCGGTGTGGTAGATCTGCTTCCAGAAGCTACCGAGGCAAACATTCCGGATCAGACACGTCTTACGGACGGACGTGTGCGATTGCTCGCCGTGATTACCGAAAGAAATGCGGGGCCTATTCGAGGGGCACCACCGCTATCGTTCCTGGGAGTATTGTTGATATAAGCTGTTTTGGATGATTGAATGCCTCCTCGCCTTTACGAGGGGCGCTTACTTTTTTTGAACAATCATCATCCAAAACAATGAATAGTTGTCTAACGGCCCTCGTGGCCACGGTAAGCCTTGTGTGGCTACCTCATGTGCTGTCTGCTCAGGAGAAGATTGTGGGCGTTGTTGTAGACGCACATACAAATGCACCAATAGCAGGCGCAACAATTCGATGGCTCCATCACTCCAAAGGAGCAATCAGTGTGCAGAGTGGCATATTCCATCTGGAGCGAGTAGCATCAGCGGATTCTATTGTTGTCACGATGCTTGGCTACGATCGAGATACGGTACAGGTCTTGGGCGACTCGTTGACGATAGCGCTACACCCAACGAAGGCCCGCACCATTGAGGTTACAGAATATGCAAGTGGGATTACTGCCGTTGATACGAAGACAGAACGCATTAGTGCTCGCGATTTAACCAAAGCAGCGTGCTGTTCCCTTGCCGAATCCTTCGAAAAATCACCAACTGTCGAAGTTTCCTATTCCGACGCTGTTTCCGGAGCACGACAGATTCAAGTGCTGGGGCTTCGCGGCACGTACACACAGATACTGACTGAAGCAGTGCCAAGCATTCGAGGTTTGGAAACGCCCTACGGGCTGGACCACATCCCGGGGCCCTTCATGGAGTCGATTTCCATATCCAAAGGAGCAGCAACCGTTACGAATGGATACGAATCCATGACTGGACAAATCAACATTGAGTATCGCAAGCCCATGTCTTCCGAGCCTCTGTTTGTGAATCTGTATGGTAACTCTTTAGGGCGTTCGGAACTGAACATCACTGCCGCACAGGTTCTTTCATCAGAACTTGCTACCATGACCATGGTTCATGGGAGGCTGTTCCAAGGCAGTATCGATCAAAACTCCGATGGATTCCTGGACATGCCTCAATTCAGGCAATTCAATGCTCTTCATCGATGGTGGTACAATGATGATGATATCGAGGTTCAGGTCTTAGGGAGAGCCGTCGTGGATGACTATGCCGGCGGTCAACAAGGAGTGTCCTTGGCAAATGCACAGTCATCGCTAAGCCGCTATGATATCAGAACGGACATTGAGCGGTATGAGGGCTTCGTAAAGGTTGGCCTCTTGGGGATCCTTGAAAGCGTTGAAGGATCGAGTGCCGCATTGATTGTCAATGGTGCCGCCCATACCATGGGCTCCTTTTTTGGATTACGGGCATATGACGGAAACCAGCGCACACTGAACGCCCGTGCAGTTCTTGCCTTGCCATTTTCGGACGAAATC
>JALOMA010000107.1 GCA_025455735.1 Candidatus Kapaibacterium sp. | reverse complement strand
AGGCATAGATGATGGACTCCCGAATTGCTCCAACTATGTGTGCAATAAAGGACTCGGGACCTGAGGTGAACTCGGAACACGACATCCATATCTTCGCGAATGGTACCGTGTGAAACCACTGAGAGACGAGTGTGGATTTGCCAAAGCCAGCCGGCGCGGCAACTAAGACAATTCGTTGTGACGATGATGCAAGTCGCTCCACAAGGGGGCCACGAGGAACATCATCCGTTCGGATCGGAGGCGGAAACCAACGGGATCGCAGGATAGGTCGTGCCATGGTCCAAGGGTATCCAAAACGAAGAAGGTCCCGCACCAAAAAGCGTGGGACCGTCTGTGCAAGAGGCGGGAGTCGAACCCGCACGGGGGTGAACCCGCTGGATTTTGAGTCCAGTGCGTCTGCCAATTCCGCCACTCTTGCAGGAACACGGCAAACGATCGAGTGGGAAGTGAGGGATTCGAACCCCCGACCCTCTGCTTGTAAGGCAGATGCTCTAAACCAGCTGAGCTAACTTCCCGTGAGAGAGCACGAATATAAAAAACGTTTCCTTAACTCACAGCTTCGACACGTCGAATTTCTTCTACAGCCAGCCGTATTGCACGTTCAATGCCCGCTCGGAGGGTCATTGCAGACATTGCACACCCTTTGCATGCGCCAGTGAATCGTACTTCCGCGACGTGTGAGTCGGCATCATAACGAACTAGCTCCACGTCACCGCCATCCTGTTGAAGGTGCGGTCGTACGCCCTCGAGAGCAGCTTGAATGCGTTCTTCGACGGACATCACAGAGTAATCTGAACCGTCTGTTGCGACGTGGATGCGTTTGCCTTTCGAACCTCAGACACCACACGTGATGCTATCGCCCTGAAAGCATCGCCAAGATCCATTCGATCGGCGTCAAGGACAAATGGGAAACCACCATCACCACCTTCACGGATGCGAACATCGATGGGCACCTCGCCCAAGAAGGGTACGTCATATTCGCTTGCGACGGCCGCTCCCCCACCCTTACCGAAGATGTGGTACCGTTTTTCAGGCATATCGGGGGGAATGAAATAGCTCATATTCTCGACTACGCCGAGAACATTGACATTCACCTTACGGAACATCTGTATGCTCCTGCGGACGTCGGCCAGAGCGATTTCCTGCGGCGTAGTGATAACGACTGCGCCCGTCAACGGAATACGCTGGGTAAGGGTAAGCTGAATGTCACCAGTTCCTGGTGGAAGGTCAAAGACGAGATAGTCCAGTTCTCCCCATTGAATTTGGTCAACCAATGTTGAGAAATATCCCGCCAGCATCGGACCTCGAAGAATAGCGGCTTGGTCACGCTGCATAACGAAGCCTAGCGAGGCTATTTTCACCCCAAAGGACTCATTCGGATATCCAACGAGCTTACCATCATCCGTCTTCTCCGCGCGCATTCCTTCGGCCGCCAGTCCAAACATTGTAGGTTGACTTGGGCCATATACATCAGCATCAAGGAGGCCAACATGCGCTCCAGTCTGGGCTAAGGCAACGGCCAAATTGGCAGCCATGGTTGACTTCCCAACGCCTCCTTTACCGGAGGCAACGGCTATGAGGTTCTTGACGCCTGCCAGTGCAGGAGCAGTCTTTGTTGGTAATCCTGTTTCCCGAACGAGGACTTCGACGGTTGCTTCGGGATAGTTCGCATGGATAGCTGACGTGCAGGCAAGATCAAGGCGGCGCGCGACTGTATGGAGTGGCTGTACCAGTTCAAGGTAGACGCGTACGTGGTCCCCCTCAACTTCTACCTTGGAAAGTGCTCCGATTGCACCGAGTGGACGATCAAAGTCAGGATCGATGATCGGCTCCAGTAACGATCGAATCAGCACATCATTCATGACGTAATCTCTGTAACAATGTAGTGAGAGCTGTGTCTAGCCTGCAAATTTACGAGGAAGCGAGTAACTGAGCGCGTTATTCAGAACACGGTGCTTTGCTGCTTCTGATGTACATTTGCAAGCTGCAATGCCTTGCTACGGGCATAAGCAGTGACACAGACCTTGAATCACCTGTTTCACCGGAGTCTCCATATGAAGAGATATCTTCTCATTGCAGGGTTGGCATTTGCAACGGCCACACACGTGGATGCGCAGGTTGCGAAGTCGCCCGTTTGGAACCATGCAGTCAACAACACTGCAAAGATTGCGCCCTCGTTTCAAGACGTGAAGCCATACATGAATCTTGCGCCTTACCTCATTGGCGAAACGAAGGGTGAGCAGAAGAACGCATTAACGTTGAACCGCCTATGGTTGGCCGGTCCAAACGTCTACTTCGAGACACACAACGAGAACAACATCTTCGACTGGGACCCTGCAACAGGCAACCTGTTCATAACGCAGTCGCTCCAGACATTCGGTGGTGATAACGGTCGCTGGGACGGTGGGGTACAGCGGGTATTCGCGTACCGTCAGGGTTTAACAATGCTCGATACAGTGCTCGTCAATACACAGACGGGCTTTTGGTCAGCGTTTCCTGCATTTGCTCTCACGGAGTTCTCTGGCGTAACCAATCCTCGGCAAATGAGCATGTATATTGCCACGGTCGATTATTCAGTGGCATCGAGTGGTTCTCGCTCTTCCAACTCGGCTGTTATTCGTGATGGCAATGGTCTCTACTCGCTCATTGTCGAAGGTCCAGCGAACAACAATCCTAATGGCGGTTATAATTTCAGCACCGTTGGTTCAGCTGTTCCCACCGACGGTGCCAACGGCAACCGTGTGACCTACGTCAGTACATTGGGTTTGGCATCACAGAACTCCCCTGTTCAACTTGGTGCCTTCGGGACGTATTCGTTCGATTTCAACGCTGGTGACGTTGAACTCAGTTCAAACGCAATTCCACCTACGTGGACGGCCGCAAGCTTTAGGCAACCTCCTGGAGCACTTGACAGAACGTTTGTTGGCGGCGTGTACGCTGATAAGGACAGTGAAGGTAATCTCTACGCAGCGGCATGCTCGCCGTTGGCGAGCGATGCCAGCGCAGGCGATCGTACACCAATCGTCTCCACATCTACAAACGGCGGTCGGACGTGGTCGGCCTGGAACAAATGCCCTGTCTCCGTCTTGCAAGCGTATGCTTCGGAACAGGGATGGCAAGGATTTGGTCACTGGCGCCCATATGATGAAGATGATTTTGTTGTGACGGGCGTTGACCGATATTCGTACTTCTTCCGTTTAGGAGCGGTTGCGGGTAATAACTTTAGCGGCGATGTTCACCTCGTTGAAGCCGAGTACAATAACGGCCAATGGACTCTTCGCAAGATTGCCGACATTAATGACGTGCCCATCGTCTTCAATCGAAGCCGGACAGCACCAGATGACAATACTTGGCCGCTTGAATGGGATTTCAATAGCAGAGGCAACTGCATCGACGTTGCGAAGACTGCAGATGGAGCCAAGGTAGCTGTAATCTGGCTAGATGGCAACCCACGACGCGGTTATAGGAAGTTTACGCGCTTCGAAGCGTTCCAAGTTGAATCTGGTACAGCAGTAAGCACGACGCCAACAGCCTTCGACTCGTTGCTTGTGTCAGATATTTTCTTCGCCGAGCGTTCGTTGGCCGGCGGTACATGGAGCACGCGCAATCTGACGGATGACGACCAAATGGAGACGTCCTGCAAGATGCCACGCACGATTCCAAGCGACACGGAAGATACTCCAGTCTATGTGGCAACAGTGTTTCCACTTGAGAACATCAGAGCAGACTATCCTTTCCTACCTGCTTTGAGAAACCTGCCCACTCCTTTGTATCAGTCGCAGGTTGGCATCTTGACCACCTCGAACTTTGCTACATCCATCCCTGTCAGCGTCAATGAGACGTCTACACCAGCTCCAATGGCAATTGCCGCAGTTTCTCCGAACCCTACCGTTTCGGGGGCTGAAGTCACATGGTCACTCGAGCGCTCTGGTGTAGTTTACGTTCGCGTAGTAGACATGCTCGGTAACACAGCTCAGACGATCACAAATGGTTTTGTTGAAGCCGGTACGCATGCATTCAACGTGAACACTTCTTCCATGGCATCTGGCACGTACAACGTTGTTATCGGTATGGAAGGCCGTACGGTAACGTCGCCAATTGTTGTCGTGCGCTGATTGTAACAGTCTGTCTATGGCAGAGATGCCGTAGACGCTCTGAGTTTCGTATACTTACGGGTACATCAACTCCAGTTGATGTACCCGTTTTTGTATTCCAACCCAGATTCTCTAAAGCCCATGATTCGTACCTCTACCCTATTTTTTGGCGTGATCGCTCTCTTCGTTTGCATGTCATGCCCGTTGTGGGGTCAGGACTGGCAATCGGTCATCTCCAACAGAAGCACGTATGCCATCGGCGTTAATCCATTGAACCCACGGACTATCTACGTCGGCAACATTGCCCGTACGGTTTTCAAGAGTACGGATGGTGGTACGCTGTGGGACGAGCTTGCAGTGGGCCAGGTCGGTGGTTCATCGTTGATAACGCTCCTTGAAGTTCACCCACGTGATACGAACATCGTGTTTGCTGGAGGTACAAGTTTTACAGGGTTGGATCGAAGTACTGACGGCGGAGCAACGTGGGAGAATGTTATAGCTCCAAGTGATGGTAGCCGCCAGGAGTTTCAGGGTGGAGGTTTGGCCTTTCATCCACGTAACTCCGATACAATTCTAGCGCTGAGTGTTAGCCCACCGAATGTCTATCGATCAGTCGATCGAGGCAGGACGTGGGATAGTATAACGTCGCTCCCCCGACTAGCACCAACAGAAACAGCGCGCGCCATAACCTATGCACCTGACTCGGCACACATTGTACTTGCCGCCGGAAGGCCAGCACGTCTCTATCGTTCCACAGATGGTGGACGAACGTTTGCCCATGCAGCAACTCTTGCTCCACATCCAGATAGTGACATTGCCCATTTCCGTTGGAGCCCAAATACTGCCGGTACCGTCTACGCTACAGTTCAATGGTCCTTTCCTCCCAATAAACCCAATGGCGGCCTTTGGAAAAGTGAAGACTATGGCCTTTCGTGGACCAATATCGCCTTCGTTGACACAAGCCTCCATGCCCTGGCAGTGCTTCCTGGTGATGGTACTGCCGATGAGATTTTTGTAGGGGGGGGCATCTATTTTCCTGCCCCGCAAGACATTGTTGGCGACTCTGTGGTGGCGCGGTCCCGCGATGGAGGCCAGACGTGGACGCACTTCAGTGACATCCCATGGTCGGACAATGAAGTCGGCCTAAAGAGTGCCAACATTTTCGACATCGAGTACGTATCACTTCCCGGTGGCCCTCTTATGCTTATGTCTTCTGATGCTGGGCTCTTTCGCTCCACATCGGTAACATCAGTGCCAGTCGTGGGTCGGAGTTCACTGGATGTGGGCACAGCTCGGGCCGTGGGCTCCACACTTCACGTACAGTTGCAACAGGCAGGTGCTTGCACCATTCGAATCGTTGACGTCCTTGGCGCTGTTGTCTACGAATACACATCAACCACACCATCTACCCTGCATGGTGTTCCATTGGACGCCCTGATTGGCGGACTCTACGTTGCACAATGCGCGACGGAGCTCGGTACATTTACGTCACTATTCCTTCGTTGATGCCGTGAAACTGCACCATTTGTGTTGCCTACTCGTAGGTCTCATCGTCAGTAATGTGGCCGCATTGGGCCAAACCTTCCGCCCGTTGCTCAACGTTCAATCCTACACGGTGCTGACGAATCCCATGGATCCCCAAAAGGCCATCATTGGTTCGTGGTCCAATCGCCTGTATCGCACAAATGACTATGGCGAATCATGGTCCATGATTGCCGTTGGCACACCAGGGGTTGCAACAAATTTCTATATGTCTGTCGTGCAGAGCTCGGCCGATACCTCCGTGCTCATCGCTGGAGGATTTAACGTAGACGGCATTCGACGATCTGTCAATAGTGGACAGACGTGGGAACGGGCACTAAACGACCCGGACTTCCGGCGCATGTTTTTCATTTCCGATGCCATCGTACCTGATCCCACAAGCACCAGCTCATTTGTTGCGGCACGTGGTGAAGGGGGCAATACGCTCTATCGCAGCGCAGACAATGGCGCTACATGGGATTCCGTGAGCTCTGTTCCTCAGGCTATCACCAGCCGTATCTGTACGATTACTGTTCGCCCAGACTCAGCGCAACAAATCCTGCTCGGATGCAAAGGCGGTATCATCATGCGCAGTTCGGACAGCGGTCTGACGTGGCAACGTGCTTCTATAGCTGGAAGGCCTGGAATTAAGTCCGATACGGAGTTTCCTAAAATTGTCTACTCCCCTACTGTTCCCAACAGAGTGTACGCAGTTGCAGCAATTGGCCTGGCACAGAATCGGCTGCAAAACGGGGGGCTGTGGCGTTCCGACGATGCAGGAGCATCGTGGTCCCTGATTGCCTTTCCGGATACAAGCCTCTGGGCGTTGGAGATTTATGAAAAGAACGGTGTTGATCAGATTTGGGTAGGTGGTTTCCGCATCTCAAATCTTTCGACCGTCGTGCCCGGAGCAGGTATTGTTGCACGTTCCGTTGACGATGGAGCAACATGGAGATATTTCAATGATGATATCCCATGGGGAAAAAGCGAAGACGATGATAGCCTGAGGAATTGCTGGATTTTCCGCTATGATCGGCGTACTAGTAGACTCTACCTCGCAATGCAAACAGGCACATTTGCGTTCGATGAATCGACCTCATATGTTCCCAACATGTCGGCTAAACATCGGACACTTCAGCTACGTGCAGGCGGCAATGATATTCACGTCGTCGACGCAACCCCGCCAAGCCATGAACAACGATGGGAACTCTATACAGCATCTGGTGAATCCGTAGCCAGTGGCGTTTATTTGCCCGTCCCCGAACAACATCTCAACGTGCCACAATTACATTCAGGATGGTATCTCATACGCATCGGGACAGACGAGTTCTTCCGATCCACGGCAATCCCGATTCTGCGGTAGCACTGCTATTCTTGCGAGAACCGATACACAACAACGACGGCACGGATGATGGCATCCGTGCCGTTTATCGTATCGAAAATGAGCTTCTATATTAAACGTTCTCTGTTACGATGACGTTGGACAACGTTCCTAATGCATCGATGCTGCATTCCACTACGTCCCCTGGCTGAAGCCACCATGCTGGTTCGTACACCTTCGATCCATTGAGCTCGAGAAAACAGCCTGTTCCACACGTACCCGAACCAATGACATCGCCAGGATATAGGGTAACACCATATGATGCGCGTTCAATAATCTGGGCAAACGTCCAAGACATGTCCTTTACATTTCCGACAGACACGTCTTTTCCATTGATGACGCATTTCATGGCAAGATCATACGTATCACCAAAGGGTGTGGAAATCCGATGTGCTGCTAATTCGTCCCTTGTTACCAGCCAAGGTCCCAGCGACGTAGCAAAATCTTTACCCTTTGCAGGGCCAAGGTTGAGCTTCATTTCCTCCATTTGAAGTGCACGGGCACTCCAGTCATTCATTACCATGAATCCAGCGATGTAGGAGTCTGCCTCGGCTACAGATATATTCCTACCTTTCTTCCCGATAACGATTGCACATTCCAACTCGAAGTCGAGTTTATCACAATGCAAATCGCGGACCGGGATTTCACCTGGGCCGTACACGGCTTGATGATTTGTGAAATAAAAAATAGGTATCTGATCAAACTCGGGGATCATCTCCAGTCCTCGATTGCGCCGAGCGGCTTCCACATGTTGCCTGAACGCATATCCATCTCGCATGGACGTAGGCCTGGGTATCGGTGAACGCAGTGCGGCATGTCCTGGCACCACCCAAGACGCATCGCCTGCGATGTTGTCTCGTGCCCACTTCTCAATTGTTACGAGTTCCTTCATCCCAACATCCTCCAGCTGGAGAATATCAATGATGTTCGTAGGCAGCTCTGGCAGCTCGCCGTATCCGTGGGACCGCGCAGCTTGGTGCGCGGAAGCGATATCGGCAATGGTATTCTCGATAACGAATCCAGCTCGATCGCCGAACCCAGTTGTCCATGTTACAATCTTCATACAGAATCCACACGTGATGGTTGATGGTCGTTGTTCAATGCTCTTGTCATTACCAAAAGCAAAGCTAATACACCGAAAGTCCCAGCCAATGCGAGATGATCAGCCAGGGATAGACGTCCAAGCCATTCCAGTAGTCGAACACCTGGCATCCCTGGAGCACATTGAAGTGCCAGTACACCCACAATACATCGATAAGGGGCCATGCCGCCATGACGGCGAAAGCACATGGCCAAAAGTGGTGCGGCGGCGACAACCAGATGGTGTGACCAACAAAAGGGCATTATCCAAGCCGACGAAACCGCGCCAATACCGAACCACAAAAGTCTACCATAATGGTCGGTTTGTTGAATGGACTTTCGGATGGCAACAATGACGAAAACCATGACGAATGTAACGGGCCCAACGACACGGAAAAGTCCACCGGTACTTCCGAACCACCTTGCCAGCTGTCCATGAACGGAAAGGTTGAATGGAACATCCAGTCGAAGTCCCTGCATGTTACCAGTGCCAAATCCCAATGTGAATTCCGCCCATTGAAGCCAAGGTTGCCACCCAATGAAAACAACCGACATACCCACAACACCAATGGACCACAAGGTGGCGTAGCCAACGGTTTGCCTGGGCCCCTTGCCAGCAGCAAGGAACAGGACAATGATTGGTACAAGAGCATGTTTGGTACACAATGCCAAAGCCAAAAGCAAGCCCGCGAGAAGCGGTTGATTCCATGATCGCCACCATGCCGCAAGGAGAATGGCACCGATGATCACATCCAGCTGTCCGTTCAAGAGTGCGAACTGAAATGGAAGCACGAGCATGCATGCATACGGTGGAGTCCACAACGAAGCATCATGGGCAGCCACCACCGTTTGAACGATTCTCCAAGCCAAGACGCAGGAGCATGCAGC
>JALOMA010000106.1 GCA_025455735.1 Candidatus Kapaibacterium sp. | reverse complement strand
CGACGCATAGTCTCATTACCGTCAACGGTACGATCATCATTGAGGATCTCTACGGAGATATCGCTACGCTGAATCATTAACGTAGCCATGGCATCAATCACGCTGGCATCAGCAGGATGAACGTCCGCTGTTTCCATATATGCCAGATTCACATCTACGGCCAACCGTTCGTTTGTTGTTAGTTGCTCATCGACGTCAATCTTGTCCTGGGGCATCAGCGGAAGCAGCTCGCTTGCGTTCAGTGCGGCGTATCCCGTTGTCGTTGGCTCAATGGCACCTGTGAACAAGTCAACACCACGGCTGCTGTTTTTGTGGTCGACTGAAACAATGTAGCTGTGCCGCAGGCCCGAATAGATGCCAAGAAATACGCCTTCGAAATCGTGCACGTCATGCAGGCGGTGAACCCGGCCACCAGTTGCCTCTGCAAGGTCCACCAGGCACCCTGGCTCTTGGCTTCGTCCTTGACTTGGTTCAGCGTGGCCGACGAAGAATTGTCCTCTCCATCTGTAAACACAATGAGGATCTTATGAACCCCTGCTGGTGCTTCGGCAAGTTGCTCCAAACCTTCTCTTGTCGCATCATAGATGGCTGTGCCATCGTTACGGACATTGATGCCATTGACCTTGAATTCTTCGAGGTAGGATTCTTTCTTGCTCGTCAACGGAACTTCCGTCTTCACCCGCGACGTAAACTTCACGATAGACACAAAGTCGTCTTGCTCGAAATTGGTAAGCGCCTGCTGAACGGCGCGCTGCATACGGATGGCGCGCGGCATGGTCATGGATGGTGAATGGTCGAGGACAAAGGCAACTGCAAACTTTTCGTCGCCTGCTCGCCGCTCCTCCCTCACCTTGAGACGGTCGTCCGTTGTTGGCGTTGCCAAATACGTCGTAACATATTCACGCCACAACTGTGCCGCATCTTGGCCCGCTTGCAAATATGGTGCCGCGTAACCACCAATGGTGCGCCCCTTGTCGTCCGTCATGACGACAGTAAACTCCGTCCGGTCCTCAAGCATTCTCTTTTCAACAACCTGCGTCCGTACACGCTGTGAAGCAACAAGATCACGAACGGGAAGGTAGTCGGGTAGGTGCACAATCTCTGCCCCGCCTTGCGCAAACATCGTTGCGGGAACCACAAGTGCCGTAATCGCCTGTACGAATGCTTTCATGACTTTCTCCAGAGGCCGTCGAAACTTTGGTGTACCGTATTACTACGTACATCGCTCACTCTGGCGCGAACTTACTACGGATTTATACGTATGTCAAGCGCTTTTTTCAGTAGTAGTACGTACTATGAAGAAGGGATGTGTCAAACAGCTAGACCTATCACATTGTAGCAGTAGCACTTAGAGAACGTCAATCAACAAGGTATATCATTAGAAATATCACGAACTACGTTGTTTACTGTCATCATTTCAGCACATGTCCAGTAACTGCGGACCAAAAGAGCAGATCAAGCTCATCCATATCAATGTGAACATCACGCGCGTACCGTTGAAAGATCAATTCGATCTCCAGATACCGTCGAACCGATAAGGAGGATGGGATAGACTCAAGGGCGCCGCATAGGACAAGCATCCTAAGGAGGTGCCGGTCGATGATGGCCAATCCTCTGAATCCGATGTTTCGTAATGCATGGCTTGCCTCCTTAAATCCAAATCCTTGAATTCGCTGGACGATGGCATGCCGCACCGCGAAGGGATCGGTATTGTGGTCGAGCAGCCTGTCTATGTTCAACCACTGTTGTTGCAGCAGCTGTATCCTCCGCGCCTTCGTCTGGTGAAAACGAATGTAGGTATCAGGACTTCGTAACAGGTCAGTAGCATCAAAAGGGCGATGGAGATAGTCATTGGCACGTAGGTGCTTCACAACAGCGTCAGCATGGAGTGCCTTCGATTGTGGCGTACAAAGGCAGAAACAGAACTCATAGAAGTACTCTGCCCGTGGCACCGCAGCAAACTCCGCGAGCCTGGTCGCTATCTCACCTTTCCGCAGGTGAAACAACGCGGCGAGGTCAGGTGGCAACGATTTCACTACGGAAGCGATGATCTCTTTCGAAGGAACCACTCGGCGCTAAACAGACAAAGCGCCGCGGCCAACAACCACGGTAGGGACCACAGCCCGATTTCCGAGCTTCGGGTACGAGTAACTGGGTTAAGGCGCGGGTCTCGATTGAGTGCATCGAGCACCCGTTCTGCGTTGTTGGCCAGGGCAAACTCAGCCCCCGAACGTGCTGCCATGGAAGACAGCGTAACTGTGTCGACCGTTGTGGCCAGGTCTTCTAGGAAAAGCTCTCCGACGCTGAACGCCGCGTTATCCTTGCCCAGTTCGGTGCCGCCACGTGATGCAGATCCTGCTACCGTGTACCGTCCAGGCGGCAACGTGCCAAGAGAAGTTATATATCGGCCGTTACCAATCAGTGAGAGTCGGACGTTCTTCGAGCCTGCGCTACTGCGCACATCAGCTACAACATCGGCGTCGTCTACAAGCCGATCGGTCTCATCCCGAACGGATGCAACAAGATCAACACGCTCACCTGCCGCATAGGCCTGTCGTGATGGACGCACGGAGACGCGTCGTTCGTTCGGGCGTACCGACAAGTACCGAACGCCATTTTCGAGAAAGGTCGACAGCACGTCGGTGACTGCAATGGCTCCGCGTGCTTCCGCCTGCCCTTTACCCAGAAGCTTCCACCGGTACAACCCATGCCCAACGACAGCTACCACCTTGCCACCGCCATCCGTACGACGCATGATGATGGGTTCGCCAAGATTCACACCATTGAGGGCAGCCGTGGCAAGTACCGTTGCATCGCCTTGTGGTCGTGTAAACATCTCCATGCGATACATTGGTGGCAGTGCGGCCCAGGAGGTCGCATCACCCGCAGGAAGCCTCATCAGGGCATCGCCACCACCAGCATTGCTCGCTTCTACAGTTACAGTCAACTCCCTTGGGCGCGATGCCTGAACCGTAAAGGGCAGGACTGGTTCCATAAACCGTAGAGCTGGAACGTCAACCATCGCACCGCCAATCCACAGGAGCGATCGGCCTTTTGACACGGCTTCCGTTACCATCGCGACGACTCCTCGTGGCGTATTTGCCGTCGGAAAACCAATCGTTACTATCGCTTCCGCATCTCGCAGTTGATTTGCTGTAGGCGGTGAACCATAAAATTCCCCACCTTGCTTCTGCACGAAGGTTGAAACAGCATAGTCACGTTGTTGTTCCAAGGCCCCTTTCACAAAACTCACGTCTGGAGAGGGCCCTCCTGCAAGAATGACAATAGAGCGTTTGCTGCTCCGAACGTGAATGGTCTGGAGTGCACCATTGTTCGTGGTCTTGAACTCATTGGCAAGGGGCCCTGCCTTCACAGAGATCGACCGAAGCCCCTCCAGCGATGGCGTAAAGGACACATCAAAGACTCCAGTCCAACGGTCTTGGATAGGAGTTATCGTCGTTCTGGCTACCTCCCTATCGCCATCGTACACAACTATTGGAAGAGCTTGGCCAGCATAGCCTTTTGTTCCCACGGTCACTTGTATTGGAACAGGCATACCAACGATGGCGGCATCATTCATAGCAATTGACCGCACCACGACGTCGCGCGGAGGTGTCGTGTCGCCAATCCCAATGGAATACACTGGAAGACCAGCAAGCTGGGCTTGGTAGATGGGACTTTGACCAGTATTGCTGTTTCCGTCCGTGACGAGCAACAGGGCCCCTGGGGCTTCGTCAACAGGAACATTTGTAGCCCATCGGATGGCCGAGGCGATATCCGTCCGTTGACCACGATAGTCCAAGGAATCTCGAACGTACTTGCCATCCACAGCCGATACAGATCCATCGAAGACAGCAAAACGCACGTCATTTGGGCGCAATCGTTCTACGGTCTCCAACACTTCCGCCATTTGTTGCGAGCGGCGAACGGTTGCATCCGTCATACCTGCGCTCGCAGAACGATCGACGAGTACCGTGACTACTGGCCTGGTGGAGGTGGACGTCACCGTCCTCAGAAGTGGCTCAAACAACGTCAGGATGAGAATTGCCAAACCAAGACTACGGAGGGTTATAAGCGCGTACCTACGTATTGGCGTCAGGACTGGCGTCGTTTGGTAATACACCCTCCATGAAAGGCCAACTACTGCCAACACGCACAAGGTGTAGAGCCACCAGGTACCAGAGCCAAAACTCAACGTCAGTGTATCATTCATAAGCTAGAGTAGGACGCTAGGAATCAGGACATCGTGTGTGTAACAACGTGCGATCCACGAATGTGTAAAACTTCTCCACATTCTCCGCATTGCGTTGAGGAATCTTACAGTTGTAATTTTGACGATCGCATTCGGGGTGTGGCTCAGCCCGGTAGAGCACCTCGTTCGGGACGAGGGGGTCGGAGGTTCAAATCCTCTCACCCCGACTGAATGCCATCAAGCCCAGACAATTCTGGGCTTTTTATTTACCGAGGTGGCAACAACAATAGGATGGATTGTGCCACCACCACACTGGTGATATAAAAGAACGCCACTTCTTCCCATGGAAGGATTTGGCCAAGCAAGTGCCCAGTGTTCCTTCGAGAATCAAAGAACCATATTCCATGCCGCACGGCCCAAACGTCGGCAATGGAAAGGGCTGTACCAACGACAAGGGCCGAGGTAATGATACATGGCAAACCCGCACGTAGCACGTCGGGTGCAAGGGCCCATTGCATGGCAATCAGCGGCAAGAACCAAATGGCAAGATGCCAGGCATAGTGCCATCGTGGATGGTTGCGTGGAACGTTCCTACCAAGAAGAAGCCCTCCGCCCCACATTACAGCAATTGCGCCACAAAGCGTAAGGTTACTCGCCGTCACATCAGCAGGTTGCAGACGAATGTTGAACACTGACAGGGCAATCAACACGGCGATCACGACTTCGATCGTTTGAAGGACAAAAAATGCCAGCTCTTCGATAGGTAACCTTCGTATCCGAAACAGCAGTCTATCATCGGGGAAATCCCAAATCCCCCACTCGATCGCCCGATTGTCCCATGGTGCTGTGAACACTACAACAATTGCCAGCAACACGGCCAATGGGATGGCAACTGACGCGAACTCCGCGTAGGGAGAACCGACGGCTAGAAGAATGCAACCGAGAAGAAGAATGATGGGTGCATTAATTCGAAGATGGAATCCACGATAGGTCATGATGGTTGTTGGATGAAGCTTACAGTTTCCGAATCAGCGAGGGGTAACTCGACATAAAAAGTAGCACCATGACCGGGCATACTTTCGCACCAAATACGTCCATCCATGGAGGTAACGTCTCGCTTAACCAAATGCAATCCAAGGCCGGTAGATGATTCGGCACCGGTTGGTCGTGCTGAGAGCGTTGAATACGCTCCAAACAATCGGTCCATATCTGCAGCAGTAATTCCAGGGCCCTGATCGCGGACGGAGAGTTGGACGAGTCTGCCAAGGCTTCCAGCGTGGCGCTTCCGGATACGAACCGTGATAGTCTTGTTTCGGGGCGAAAACTTCATGGCGTTGGAGACAAGATTCTCGAGGACTGTAACCAGCTGTTGCTCATTGGCATGGACGAACAATTCAGCCTCCTGAACATCAACATCAAGTTTGAGGTTCTTTTCGGACGTACGGAGCTTCCAGATCGACAATACATGTTTCCAGATCTTGCCAGCGTCGAGAAAACCCGCCGTTCGAGCAGATGAGCCTGCAGATCGCTGCAGAAGGCCTGCAACCAGGTCAAACATTCGTGTTGCGAGTGCGCGGATTTGATGGCGATACTCTTCTTGCATTGAATTGTCCGCAGAGCTGTCATGCAAAAGAAGGTCTGCCAATGCCCGAATAGTGCTCAGAGGCTCCTTCAGTTCATGGGCGATAAATGCAAGGTAGTCGCTGCGGTCCTTGTTGGCCTTCTCCAATCGTTCTACGACAGCGGCGAGCTCCACCGTACGCAAACGTTCTATTTCCGCCTTGTCGCGCTCGCGCTCTACATGCTGCTTTGCGGCCAAATACTCGATACGCCTATCGGATCGTGTTCTTGTCAAGTCGTGGTTGGTCTTTAGTAAGAGACCGTACATGTTTGCGGCCTGATGATGGTCACCAGCTTTTTCGTAGAGATTCGCCAGGGTCGTCAGCAACGTTACACGTTCATCAAATGGCACGGACTCACCGCCATCCTCGGGCAAGGCTTCTCGCACACTGGAGATCGCTTCGTCATAAGCTCCATCCAAGGCTTTGATCGCTCCTAACGCCAGTTTCTGGAGCCTATGCGCTGGGCTGGCGGCCGGTAGTGATGTAGCTACAACCTGCATTTCGGCGTAGAGCACGTGGGCGGCGTCGTATTCAGGAGGGTTGGCGTTGGTATGGTAGGCAATCAGATTGAACAGAATGGACATCAACTCTTGACGATCCCCTACTTCCCTTTTTACCTCAAGCGCCTTCTGCAGATATGCCACCGATTGTTCGCTTTGATCACTCCAGCCAAATGCAAGACCAAGATTAAGATAGGCCTTACCAATCCCGACGATGTCACCAACGGATTCATACGTAGCGAGAGCATCCAGGCTGTACTGTATTGCCTCGTCGTAGTTGTGTAGAATCGTAGAAAAGAACGTACTCAAGTTCAGCTGGATTTTCGCTTGGAGGACACTATCTCCTGTAGCCATGGCATGCTGGAGTGCGGACTCGTACGACGTTATGCTCTCGACAAATCTTCCTGAGCGATTGAGCGCATTTGCTCGATTAACGTGTATTCTTGCCCGCTCATACGAGTCGCCGAGACGGGTAAACAACTCGTCGGCTCGTTGATAGGCCTCAAGTGCTCCTGAGACATCGCCACTGACGAATCGTGCCACACCAATTTCATTGTATGCTCGTCCGACGAGACGTCCAGATTGTGCCGATGTAGCTGCTGCCAGCGCTTTCATGGCCACAGGCAATGCTTGTTCTCCATTCCCCAGATTGATATGGGCGCGAGAAACAACGAGAAGGGCTGCACAACGATTTGCATCGGTTGTGGCCTGTTCGGCAGCCTCGCAAGCCTGCTTCATTGCGGCGTTGGGATTGACGCGAACCAACTGCTCCAGCGCCTCAAAGGATGCTTGTGGCGTTGTACCGTCGTGCATGCCTGATGTCTTCACAGATGAGAATTTTTCCATGATTGGCTCAGGCTACAATTGGCAATACCATACGAATGGTGCTACCATCCTGAATCGGGCCCAAACCTCCGGCGCGTCGGAGCTCCGAGGCCAACAGGTGCCATAAAATCCAATGCTCAACAAATGCTCCGTCACCACTTTCGGCAATAAATGACGTACGATCCAGAATGTTGTCCGTGGGTACAATGTGTTCCACTAAACCAAGCGCTCGAATGACGAGTCCTCTGCCACGTTGTCCAGAAACTTCAATGGAAATTTGATCTGCCGAGTGTAGTCCACGAAGGAGTCGACCAAATGTGCGAATAATCTTCACGACGGCAGATCGGCTGCATCGGACCTGAACGCCACCAAGATCCATGGACACCGTCACGGGTGTTTGGACGTGCTCGATGTCCCGTTTGACTTCGTCCAATGTATACACGACCACTTCCTGGAGATCGAATTCACGAGCATCGGAGTCATACCCTGCCCGGATGTCTTGTAGCACATCCCCAACCGTGGCAGACACGAGCTTGCTTACTTCTGTAATCGTTCGTAACTGGGCAGAGGACTGATGTGGAGCGAAGCTGGCATCAAGCTCGCGCGAGACTTTTCGGAGAACCTCCAACGGCCGCTGTAGGTCGTCGGCAAACAATCTCAACAATGTTTCGTTGTCGCGTTGCACGCGTTGCAATTGCTCATGCCTTCGTTGAAGTTCATCACGGCGTTCCAGTTCACTTTGGATAAACCGTTGGATGGACGAACGTTTTTCCTGGGCGCTAAACAATGATAACAGCGTTTCCGTGCGCACTTTAGCCTGTTCACGCTCGTAGGCAAAGAGGAGTTTCCTGTAGGCAAGAGACTGTGCAAAGTTGCCACGTTCGTATTCAATCTGATGCAGGATCTCCACCATGTTCATTGCTGGGCCAGTCCTGCCCATCGTTTTCAATCCTTGGTAGGACTCCTCCAGAAGGAGGGCTGCGCCATCCAAGTCACCCTTTAGATGACATTCCAGAGCACGTAACGCGGCTGCCAATAGACATTCAAAAGGATGTTTGACCTCTTCAGCTATGGAGTCGCAGCGCCGCGTCGAGAGACGCATGCGATCCATATCCATGCGACGATAGGCAATCACTCCTTGCAGAAATGCAGTATCGAAGGATGATTGCGCCTCTCCTTTGTAAGCCTCTTCCAAGTTTTCAGCCTCGTCGGCGATCACTTTTGCCTCATCATAGCGGCCTTCGTCGAGGAGAATACGGGCCTTTGCTTCCAGAACATGGACATGTCCAACTCGATCACCGAGATCTCTATAAAGCTCTATGGCTCTTTCAATCTGGGGCAGAGCATTGGGAGCGCTAACGAAACTCCCGAGGTAAAGGTTGACCAAGTTTCCGTACGCGACTGCTTCGACAATCCGATCCCCTGAACGTCGCGCGATGTCGATTGCCTCTTCGTACATGACGACGGCTTCAGCCTCATTCTGCAGTCTTACTTCACAGTTCGCATAGTTTATCGTCGCCCGAGCTACGTCAGCCGGTAGGCCACATTCGCGCATTACGTCTATGACGCTACTATGAAGCAACCTGGCCGTTTCATACTCATCGTTACAATAGTGTTGCACACCAAGTTCGGACATTGCCTTGCCGCGCAACCAAGGATTGCCGAATGAGGTTGCAAGCTCGACAGCCTCTCGAGCGGTGGTCATTGCCTCGGGCAATCTGCCAAGCAGCATCTCGCATCGGGCCTTATGAATCCGAAACCACACACCATCTGCAGAACAAGGCTCCGTTATCGCTACGTACTCCGTACAACGTTCAAATGCCTGTGCCGCATCGCTACGCCAGAGTTGCTCGAGAGCTCGTGCTTGTTCGGATTGTGGACGGTCAGCGTTCATTGATCCGACACAGTGGAATCGTGATCGAAAACACCGTGCCTCCCGTTTCCCCATCCTCTACATGAATCGTGCCTCCCAAAGCGGCGACTTCCTTCGTTGCGAGAAAAAGCCCCAAGCCAGTACTCGATTCACCACCTGTTGGTACGGCATTACCAGTTACAAATGGCTGACCGAAGGTCAACGCATCGGATGATCGCATTCCAGGGCCGCTATCCTTGACCCAAACAGAGAAGAAGCCGCCTTCCAAGTCAGTTCGATGAACTACACTGATGATACCACCTTCCGGCGTGTATTTGACGGCATTGGAGATGACATTCTCGAACACGGTAAGAAGTTGCCGCTCGGATCCGCACACAATAACGTCCTCTTCCACATCAGTGCAATGGAATACTTGTCCCTTACTGGACGCACGTCGACTCCAGATCGACATGAGATGCATCCAAATCGGC
>JALOMA010000105.1 GCA_025455735.1 Candidatus Kapaibacterium sp. | reverse complement strand
GTGGTGTTAGGGAGAAATCCACATCCGCCCTTGTCCACGTTATGCCACCATCGCCAGAATACTCTGCTTCACCACCTGTGCTTATGTCGAAGTAACGGGCCTGAATAGGGATGCTCGTTCCAGGGGAGATGACCTCTCCGCCTCGTGGGGAGATAAGGATAGGATTGTCCGTATACCCCTGCCGCACATCGTCATTGAAGATGATCGGGATCGTCTTTGGGCAGGAGTTCGGCGACGTAACCGTAATGGGCAGCCGGAGAGGGCCGTTGGCCGTACGAGTAAACTGAACGCGTACTCGTGCTGGGTTGCCCGCTGCAATCGTTGCTGATGTAACGTCGAGAAGAACTCCAGGAAGAGGGGACGAGACATTGATGGTAAATGGCGATACGCTGGTTGTTGACAGGAGGATGGTCGTGTCCAGGGTGCCAATGGTTCTCGGTGGGTTGACGACAACAAAACGAGGTTTCGCGGTAACGCGGTAGTAGTGGTCAGATTCCGTTCGGTATGTGAACCCGCCAAAGGTACCAGTTGCCATGTCCGATATGATCACCTGGCTACCGTCAACACAGCCGGAAAGGCTGGACGTCCATTCCACATCGCAAGAACCTGCCATCCTTTCAGAATATCTCCTGAATGCACGGAGTGAGTAGTCATCACCTGTGCTGTGCGGCAAGGCCTCGCCGCGAAGCGCTCTCGCCAATGCATCAAGAATGCCAAGATCCGAAGGACGCCCAGCGTGGAAAATCCACAGTTCGACGTTGCGATCGGAAAGGGCCCTTTGTATTCGCGCTACATCCTGTTGCCATGATGGCACTTCATTGCCCACCACGAGGAGGACAACGTCTGGTGTACTCGTACGGCGTACGAACTCCGCAACGGAGTTGCTGTCATCGACAAGGAGGTCTGCCAGGTCGTTGGACGGAATGCCGCCAAGGGATGCATCCAGAGCTTGGTTCACAACAACGGGGTCACTTGAATAGTCCGAATAGACGCGAACATCTGTCCCGTCTGCAGCAATAACGGCCACCGATGTTGCCCCAGCGCCTATGGGCGGTAGATAAGGCCACGAAGGAATGGCGAAACGACTGGAAGGCGTCAAAACGGCTATACAGATTGAACGAGGAATCGATGCTGTATCATACCGTATGGACGTGATGGTTTGGGGCTGTCCCTGCTCGAGCACGTCGAACTCCGATAGCTGAGGAACTCTGTCGACGATACTCAGGTGTCGGATATCAATTGTGGCCCTGACCTTTGGATACTGCGAGACGTCGTATCGCAGGATGTCAAATTCCTGTGCACATACCGTAATCCAAGGAGTCGTCATGGCAAGGCAAACAAACAGCGCAAATATGTCCCTCCGCATAGAGCCTCATAACAAATAGGATGATTGGCAACGAGACACAATAGTGTAATGCCTGCACAGCTATTTCCCGGTCAACGTTACCTTGACGGTGCGAGGTTTTCCGTCGCGAATGAAGGTTACGTCCACAACGTCACCCGGATTGGCGGACCCCAATGCCGACGTAAGGTCGTAGATATTCTTGACGGTTGTGTTGCCGAAGGACGTAATGACGTCGCCATCGGCAAGCCCTGCCTTGGAGGCGGGTGAGCCATCGCGAGCACCGGAAATCCTTAGCCCTTGGGGGTCGTTCGAGTAGTCGGGAATGATGCCGAAGGTAACACGAAATCCAGTGCTGGCAGACTGTTGGCGGCTACCTTCTGGCTTGGTGAAGGCAGGCCGCGACGGCTCATTGGCTATCATCCGTGCTGCGCGCTCTACAGCATTCACTACCATGGCTTCACCATCGTAGTTGATCTTTTCGTAGGTGTCGGTTGGTCGATGATAGTCTCCATGAAGGCCGGTAAAGAAGAAGAGGACGGGAATATCCTTCAGGAAAAACGACTGGTGGTCACTGGGGCCGAAACCATCCGTCGTCTGATTAATGATGAGCGGAGTGCCTTCCGTTATTTTCGGCAGTACACTTGCCCACAGTGGGCTCGTTCCCGTGCCTTGGATGTTCAGCTTGTTGTCCTTGAGTCGCCCAATCATGTCCATGTTGAGCATGGCAACGGTTGACGTCAATGGGACTGCAGGATGCTCCACGTAATACTTGGATCCAAGAAGGCCCTTTTCCTCTCCGCTGAATCCAATGAACATGACGGAGCGCTTCCCTGGCGAGGCGGCAAAGCGGCGGGCCAATTCCAGCATACCAGCCGTGCCACTGGCATTGTCGTCGGCGCCGAAGTGGATTGCCGGCGTGGTGGAGCCAGCAAGGGAATTCTCGTCGCCCATCCCAAGGTGATCATAGTGCGCACCAATGACGACCAACTCCCCAGCCAACGTGGGGTCCGTACCTGGTACAATGCCTGCAATGTTGGACGTCGTGCCATCGATCGAGGATACATCCGTTTTCATGGAGGCTGTTGTGTTGGCGAGAATGAAGCTATTGGGCTTCTTCGTTTTTTCGATGGACTCCTCTGCAACAAACATCGTTGTTCCCTTGGGCGGGAAGATGCGGGCGCAGGGCGTCCGCCGGACTTGAACCGCAACAATTCCGGAGTGTTTGCCCATACGGTCGGCCGAAAAGCGGTCAAGCACATCGGAGCTGTCACCTTTCGGATTTACGAACGCCACGGCTATGGCTCCCTTGTCCCGCGCCAGCGTTGCTTTCGCACGCAGGGCCGCCTTTGCCTTGAAGACGTCGTCCGATGAGGCCCACCGCGGTAAGCCGCGCAGCATGATGACAATCTTGCCCTTGACGTCTACACCGTCGTAGTCGTCATACTTTTTTTCCGGTGCTGAAATGCCGTAGCCAACAAAGGCAACCTCACCTGTGACACTTTTCGATTCCGTGAAGGCATACGGTTGATAGTCCACCCCTAGTTTCCAGCCCGTTTTCGTGGGTTTGGTTTTATCGAGTGGAATGCCAGGACGTTCGACAAGCACATCGAACACAACGCTGTTTTCCTTGCCGAGGGCTACACCGGTCGTTAGCGTAAAGGGCTGCCGGTAGCTACCTGAAAATGCAGGCGTAAGCTTGGCGTTTGTGAATGCTGCTTCAATATAGGACGCAGCTCTTTCGATGCCGTCGGTGCCAGGACCACGTCCCATGCACTCAGGCGAAGCCAGGTAGCGCACATCGTCCAGAAGACGCTGGGCGTCGGCTGTGCCAGCCGTTTGGGACCAAAGCGTGCCTGCTAGGAACGGCACGACAAGCAACGAGCGGAGAATTGTCTTCATTCTGTAAAAATAGGCTCTGAACGCATTCCAACGGGCAGGCCGAGCCCCTTTCCAGACGTAATTTGAAGGATGGCCCCAAGTTTACGTCGTCTTGCATCGGATACTGTCGTTTATGGCGTCAGCACCATTCTGCAGCGATTTCTGACGTTTCTCCTGACACCATTGTATTCCAATCACCTGACTCCCTCGGAGTTGGGTGAAGTGACGGCCGTGTTCTCCGTGATTGCCTTTGTGAACATTGCCTATTCACTCGGCATGGAGCCCGCTTTTATGCGATTTCATTCCAACCGGAATGAGGGGGAATCTTCCGCGGCATATGCCAATGCTGTGCGCACCGTGGTCGTGTTGGGAAGTGTGATGACTCTGCTGACCTTCGTTTGTGCCGAGCAGGTGGCGGCATCGCGATTTCTAGCGTTGGGTGCCGAAGGCGGAAGGTTGGTTCGTTGGGCATGCTTCATACCCTTGTTCGATGCCCTGGTGCTCATTCCTTTTGCACGGTTGCGCATGCAGCAGCGGCCCAAACGCTTTGCAGTGTTGCGTTTGGTATCGGTGGTAGCCAATGTCATCCTGAACGTCGTCCTGCTGACATGGTTTTCCCTTGGTGTCCACGGCGTCATCCTGGCTGGAGTGATCTCGTCACTGGTAGTCGTTTTGCTGATGTCTCCCGACATCCTTCAAGGGCTTCGCACGAAGGCCGAAGTCTCCGTGTGGCGGAATATGGTTCGCTTTGGATTGCCAACCGTTCCTGCCAGTTTATCTACGATTCTCGTGCAGGTGGCGGACCGGCCCTTGCTGCTGATGATGGCAGGTAGTGCTACGGTAGGCTTGTTCCAGACGAATTTCCGCCTTGCCTTGCCCATGATGATGATGGTCACGGTGTTCGAATATGCTTGGAAACCGTTCTACCTTAACCACCGTGATGAGGATGGCGCCTCGGCGCTTTTTGCTCGCGTCCTTACTCTGTTTACCGTTGCCTGTGGATGTGTGTTCTTGCTGACGGCACTGCTGATGCCCTCTGTGGTGGCCATACCTGTCGGCGGTGGGACCTTCATTAACGAACGTTACTGGCAGGGCCTTTCCGTGGTGCCCATCACGCTGTTGGCCTTCTACCTGAATGGCGTGTTTACCAACCTTGCTGCCGGATTTCACATTGCCAAACGAACGGGAATTTTTCCGATTGCCATGGGTTTGGCCGCCGCCATCAATGTGATTGGAACCCTGGTTCTGGTTCAACCGTTCGGCCTGGACGGTGCTGCATGGGCCAAGGTTGCTGCCTACGGGGCAAGTGTCGCCGTCCTCGTGGTAAAGCTGCCATCCGTCTATGAAATCCACTACAAATGGAGCCATGTTGCCATTGCCGTTGTACTGGCAGCTGCCATTTATGCGGCAGGCTTGTCACTTCCGCGCGGGTGGCCAGTCGTTGCAGCTGGGCTGGTGGCGCCATTTCTGTATGTCCTCCTCCTCATGCCCTTGGGTGTTCTCAACCGCTCTCTCCTTGCCACGATTCCCCGATTGATACGCCGATGAAAGTCTTTACCCTCTTCTTCGTTCTTGCCGTTGTCGTAGCCTTTGGTGCTGCCTGTTCATCATCGGGGGGCGGCGATGCAGCCACTGCCCTTCAGGGCCGTAAGGACTACGTTTACCAGAAGTATCGTAATCCCCAGTCCGGGCGTATCCCGGATGACGTACGTGCCATGGAAATGGCCTTCGCCCAGTCCATGCCCGGGGCCCATGACAAGGAAACGGAAGGGTTGCTCAATGGTACGTTCTCGTCGATCGGACCATGGAACGTCGGCGGCCGAACACGCGCCTTCGTGCTCGACGTCCGGAACGAGAATACCATTGTTGCGGCTGGTGTATCGGGTGGCATTTGGCGGTCCACGGATGCGGGCGCTACGTGGACGAAAACAACAAAACCGACCGATATCCATGCAATTACGTCGATAGCGCAGGATCCACGTCCAGGCAACTACGACACGTGGTATGCTGTCACTGGCGAAGCATGGGGTAACAGCGCACAGATCTCCGGTAATGGCGTCTGGAAGAGCACGGACGGCGGGCGGAATTGGCAGCCGCTACCATCGACGGTGTCACCCTTGTCCAATGCGTCTGGCGCCTTCGCCTATGCATGGCGCGTCGTCGTACATCCAACATCCGGAGACGTCTATGTAGCCACCTCCGGTAACGGCATCCAACGCAGTACCGACGGAGGTGCCACCTGGCGGTCCGTGCTCGGTAGTGCCAACTTCTGGGCCGATGTTGCCATCACGCCGTCGGGCATACTCTACGCAGGCCTAAGTTCGTTTACAACGACAGGGTCGCCATCGACCGTCTACGGCGTGTTTCGTAGTCAGGATGGACAAACCTGGACAAACATCTCGCCTGACGATCTGCCGCGGAATCTCAATCGTGTCGTGTTGGGCTTGGTGCCTTCGGATGAAAACCAGCTGTATGTGATTGCGGAAACACCCAATGCAGGTACCAAGGGACTATTTCGGCTGCGGGATCGGACCGTCGAAGAATGGCATAGCCTGTGGAAGTACACCTTTCGCAGTGGCGGTGGTGGTGGAGAAGGGGGCGAATGGAGTAATCGATCTGCCAACATCCCACTGTTTGGTGGCCGATCCGGCGACTTTATTTCTCAAGGTGGATATGACCTCATCGTGCATGTCTCGCCCTTGGATCCCAACTTCGTGGTCATTGGTGGCACTAACCTGTATCGAAGCACGGACGGGTTTACGTCTACAACGCGGACGCAGTGGATTGGTGGCTATGGGTTTCCATCACCAGCGGAGCTGTTCCCCCTCTATCCGAATCATCATCCAGACCAACACAACTTCGCCTATCTCCCCAGCGACCCCACCAAGGCCTACAGCATTCACGACGGCGGCATCTCGTTCACCGACGACCTGTTGGCCGATACGGTACGGTGGACGTCCCGCAATAACGGATATGTGACCACGCAGTTCTATGCCATAGCAGCGCCCGACATTGCTGGGGATACACGCGTTGCTGGCGGCACGCAGGACAACGGCACGTATATGACATCAGCATCTACGGAACGCGACATCTGGGTTCGCCGCCTTGGTGGCGACGGTTCTTATTGTGCATTTGCCGATAGCGGCCGCGTTCTTGTTGCTTCCAGCCAGAACGCCCGCATCCGTCGGATCGTCTTCAATAATCAGGGGCAGGAAGTCGGACGAGGACGCATCGACCCCATCGGTGGCCGCGGATATCTGTTCATCAACCCCTTTGCGCTTGACCCCAACAACGGCAACGTCATGTACCTTGCTGGAGGCACTATGCTCTGGCGAAACAGGAATCTCTCGGAAATCCCTCTTGGTACCGATGACTCTACGGCCGTTAACTGGGATAGTCTCCCTGGTACCAGGCAAGTGAACGCTCAGATTTCCGCTATCGGCGTGTCGACGACACCTGCTAACATCGTCTACTTTGGTACGACGGCCGGCCGTGTCTTCCGCATCGCAAACGGATTGGCCCAAACAATCGAACCCGTCAATGTAACGGGCACAGGCTTCGTTTCTGGCGGATTCGTTAGCAGCATTGCCGTGGATCCACGCAATTCCCAGCATGTCTTGGTTGCGTTCAGTAACTACGGCGTCGAAAGCGTCTTCGCTACATCCGATGGTGGCTCCACCTGGCAGAATATCAGTGGAAATCTGGAAGTGCAAACACCGCAAGGCCGGTCAGGTCCTGCCGTGAACTCCGTTGCCATCCTGCCACGTGGAGATTCAGCCCTGTACGTTGCTGGTACGTCTGCCGGGCTATACTATACCGTGCAACTCAACGGAAACTCAACCGTCTGGAACCATGCTTCAGCAGACCTTATTGGCGTGGTGCCCGTGGATATGGTTCTTGCCCGTCGAGCGGACTCGCTGCTTATCGTTGGTACGCACGGCCGCGGCATCTTTACCGGACGGATTACATCATCCAACCCTCCGCCACAAGCCCCCGTCGCTGCTCTGCCAGGAATGTTAGCACGCGGTATTTACCCCGATACAACACTCTCGTGGCAGCCCGTACCGGACGCTATAAGCTATACCGCAGAACTGTCCAATACCGCGGACTTCTCCGATTCGCTCGTGCGCTTCGAAGGCCTGCGCGAGACTCGCGTGAACGTTAGGGGGCTGGTTCAAGGTCCGCGCCAGTACTTCTGGCGCGTCTTTGCATTCGGTCCAGGGGGCCGCTCCCTTCCCAGTGCGCCCTCCACCTTCTTCACCGCAATACGCCCCCCACAACTTCTTGCCCCCATCGGCGGCACCCCCGATACCAAAGGCGATCCTGTAACACTTCGGTGGGAACGTGTGGAAGGTGCAACATCGTATGATGTTCAAGTGTCGCTCAACCCAGGATTTACGGACGCCCTTTCGGAACGAAATGGTGTTACCGATACCACGACAAGCATCAACCTGACGACTAGCAATAGAAGGCATTTCTGGCGAGTACGGTCAGCTGATGCCGATACTGCCGGTGTGTTTGCCCTACGTCAGAATTTCATAACTGGAATTATAACTTCCGTTGCCAGTGCCGATGAGGCTCTTGGGTTGGAGCTCTCCCCGAACCCAGCCACGTCCACCCTGTCTATTCAGTTGGAAGGGGGCCTTGGCGCAACGATGGATGTCATGATCGCCGATGCCACAGGTCGGGAAGTGGTACGGCATGACAGTCTCCCAACAAAGGCGTCGGTGTCTGTGGTCGATCTGGCGGCTGGCTCCTACACGTTATCCGTACGTTGTGGCGCACGGCGGTGGTCGCGGCCCCTTACCATCGTACGGTAAGGGTTAGAGGGCCAATCCGAATCCCAGACGAATGGTCCAGGAGGCAATGGTACGGCCATCGTCGGTGGGGTCACTTGGATTGGGTCCGTCGTTGAGGTCTGACTCTGGAAGAAAAGCATTGGGATTTCTCTGCGGTGCTGCGAAGCTGGCACCGAGGAGGTTGCCCACGCTATAGCCTCCGACAAGGCGTATGCTGTAGTCGTTCTGCGTTCTCCATTGAATACCTGCGTCCGTGCGCAGGCCGATGCGGAATGCAGGCTGAACGGACGTGACATAGTCCATTGCGAAGGCGCGGGTGGTAATGTTGCCTTCAAATATGTTGGCCTGCAGGCCAAGGCCTGCAATGACGTTGATGCTTGATGAAACTGAAAGGACGTCCGCTTCACCACCCAGGTCCAGGCCATATCTGCGGAGAGAAGCACTGGCGTATGAAGTGAAGCCGCTAACCCTTGTGGACGATGACGTCCAGACGTCCGATGAAAGTCCGCCGTAGACGCGAATCCTGGGTTCAACAGCGTGAAGCAACCGCACACCGAAGGACAAAGCCGCATCTGGTGCGGCGTAGGGGTATCGACGTAAAATGTTGTCGGCACCGCCATCGGCGATGGCTTCGTCGGTGGTGGCGCGCATGCCATCTGATGCTGCAAGTTGCCAGCCTGCATCAATCATCAGCGTCCATGATGATGGATTCTGCGACCGTGCTGCAGTTGAGGACAGGGCGAGGCCAAGTGAAATCGAGGCAAGAAACAGGCGTGACATCATGGGCAGCTTACGACAATGACGTGTGTTGTATCGCAGGGATCACTGCCGAACTCCCAGAACAATTATTGTGGGGATTCAAACACATGCTTCTGATGGCGTGATTCAAGGTGTTGGTTGATAGCCTATGAACGCATCGGGCCCAAGAGGAACGTCCAGAACCACCCAGCCAAG
This sequence comes from Candidatus Kapaibacterium sp., assembly GCA_025455735.1. GTDB lineage: Bacteria > Bacteroidota > Ignavibacteria > Kapaibacteriales > Kapaibacteriaceae > JALHPC01. Next base: position 82 of record JALOMA010000105.1, on the reverse strand, counting down.
AAAGAAAAGCGTCCAGATGAGCAGGTAGGCAATGGAGTAGGGCGGGAACCCGCCCACTTGCACGTCGCCCTCGTTGCGGACT
>JALOMA010000104.1 GCA_025455735.1 Candidatus Kapaibacterium sp. | reverse complement strand
GACGGCCAGGGAGGCTGCCGCCACCATGGTGCCACTACGCCGGGTCGGAGCCGCCTCTGCAGCGGCATAGGGCTGGGACACAATTGCCTTTAGGGCATCGTTGGACAGCAATGGTTGCCTGGCATTCGCCTCGGCCAAGGTCGATCGTGCTTCTTCGTAACGTTTCATATGGCCTCGGCAGGTGCGGGTGTAATGAGAGACAGTACGGTGTTCTTTTCAAGGTCGCGCCGCAACCGCTGTTTAGCACGATGCAAACGAACACGCACCACCACTTCGGTACAGCCCATCATGGAAGCAACATCACGTGTGGACATGTCAAGTATCTCTCCAAGAATCACCGTCTGTTTGAGATCGTCGGGCAGCCGTTGTATGGCATCGTACAACAGGCCAGCGTCGAGGGATCGTTCGGTATCGAACGAGGTATCGAAGAGCGCCTCGAAGACTTCCGGTGCAGCCAGCGTAGTTCTACCCTTCGTTGCCCGAATGCGCATCCATCGGCGCGATGCCACGGTAAACAGGAAGCTGAGCATGGCTTGCTGGTCGCGTATGGTATCAAAGGCTTTCCATGCCTGTTCCACGGTGTCGCCAGCCAGGTCCTGAGCGTCTTCCCGGTTCCCGGTAAGAACCAAACAATAGCGATCCAGCCGCCGTGCTAGCGGTGCATATGCCGCCATAAATTGGTCGGCGCGCGCAGGATCGGCAATGCTCATGAAGGCAGGAGGTGGCAATGGCTGGGCATAATGTTACGGTATAAACGCAGAAAGGCGGCCCAGGAGGGCCGCCTTTGTTGGAGAGAGCACTATTTACGACTGTTCTTCGGGGACTTCCACGGCAACGGCCGTGCGGCCGTCCTTGGTCTGGACGATAAAGAGGACCCCATCACCTGGCTTCTTGGAGCCAAGAATTTTCTTGAGCTCGGAAGGCGAATTGACGGATTTCCCATCCACCTTCACAATAACGCTGCCTTCACGCAGGCCGCGCCGGGCTACGGCACCTCGACCGTCAATTTTCGTGATCAGTACTCCGCTGGAAACATCCACGTCCGTTCGAGCCTTTTCCGTGAGGGGGCCAGCCGTAAATCCCAATCCCTTGAAGTTCACGGGATCGGAACCAGACTCGTCGGAGTCTCCAGCTTTGCCGCGGGCCGACGAAGCATCGGCGATGCTACCATCAAGCGCTTTGAGGGTAACGGTTTTTGTCATCTGTTTACCATCACGCATGACCTTGAGATTCACGCGATCCCCTGCCCTACGAAGGACAATCTGATTTTGAAGGTCATTGGAAGTCTTGACGGGCGTACCATCTACGTCAAGGATGACGTCGCCTTCCTGTAGGCCAGCAGCTTCGCCTGCCCCACCCTTGACGACTTTTGCCACGAAGACGCCTGACACTTTATCGAGGCCAGCCGTTTTGGCCGTCGTTTCGTCTACGCTGGTGATTTCCACCCCGATGTAGCCACGTTCGATCCGTCCATCGTCGATAAGATCACTGGCAACGCTCCTTACCATGTCGATGGGAATGGCAAATCCATATCCTTCGCCGCGCCCAGAGCGCGACGCAATAGCCGTATTGATGCCAACCAATGAACCGGCCATGTTGAATAGGCCACCACCAGAGTTCCCCGGATTGATGGCTGCGTCGGTCTGAATGAAGTTCTCAACGGCATAACGGTTGCGCTCGCGGCTTAGCTGATTGCTGCCAACAATACCAATGCCACGCCCTTCGGCGGAGATGATGCCAGCCGTAATGGTAGACTTCAAACCCAGGGGTGAGCCCACGGCCAGAACCCATTCACCTACTCGCACGTCCTTACGTTCGGCAAAGTGAGCAGCAGGGAAACCGTTGCCTTCAATCTTGATTACGGCAAGGTCCGTGAGTGGGTCGGTGCCTACCAAACGGGCCTTCAGCTCGCGTTGGTCGGACAACGTGACGCGGATGCCGTTCTCCTGGGCACCTTCAACAACGTGGTTGTTGGTGACAATGTAGCCATCCGACGAAATGATGACGCCAGAGCCATTTTGCTCGCCACTTCCTGGCATTTCAAATTCTTCATCGCCCTCGGGGCCGAAGAACTTAAACCACTCCGGCAACTCACGTCTGCTGGCCTTTGCGTCTACCTTGACGGCAATACTCACCACACTCTTCGTCACGGCATCGGAGACAGCCGTAAACTGGTCATTGAGTGCCTTGACTGACGGCGGAACAGTGACCGGAGCCGACTTTGCTCCCAAGTCACCCGCCCCCATCGCAAAGAGATCCTGAATGGCATTACCGCCGATGCTCGTCATCAGCATGACGCCGAAGACGATACCCACTCCGATGAGGCCAATGGCGGCCAGAAGCGGACGTTTCGACATGAAAAACTCCTCTGTGGAATGAATAGTTGTGTTGCAAATGCACGCGCATGATGCGCTGGAGGGTACATAACGAATAAGGGGGTGGCCGCATTGTTTCAGAACCACTGAACCGTTGCCACGGCCAGGCCAACACGCACCACGGCAAACGAAACGGTACACAATGCCCCTTGAATCATGGCAGATTGCAACGACGAACCCGTGACGTACCGAACGCTGGCTGTTATGTACCAGAATTCGGCCCAGAATGACAACAGGATTGTAACGGTGGCACCAACCAACAAAAACGGTATGATCGCTACCAGGCCTATCGGCGTGTCAAACTGAACCGTGGCTTCACCTTGATTGAAGAAGGCTGCCCACAACCCAACGGTTGCAGTCATCCACAAGAAGGCCCCAATACATCCACCAAGACTTGCGTAGAGCAGATGCCGCATGCCCCTCCTATCCGTGCGAACGGACTGCCGATAAGCGCGCACGGCATAGAGTGTTCCGATGACCATGGGCAGGCTGATGGAATAGACACTCACTGCCGATACCGTTGTAAAGAACAGCGCTGCCGTACAGACGTGGAAAGCATGGGCCATGTGGCCATTGGTACCAGCACCTTTGGGACGACGGAGCGCAGCAAAAACGCCCGCTACCGGAATAACGGACAAAAGGGCTGCCAGGGAAGCACGCTCCTGAAGGGCCTCTCCTAGGCGGTCGCTCACTGGAATTGACAACGCATCGCCAAACACATCGCGCGCCATGGACAAAAAGCGTAGGCCAACACTCTCGGCATAAGCAGATTCCATGCCCACTGCCGAGTACAGCCATGGCGCCAAACCAAACGCCAACACCGTGGCTACCAGGAAGAGCCGCGAAGGCACTGGCCGCCACGCCCTACGACCGTCAAGGTAGTCGCGCGTCAGCATCCCCGGACGTTGGAAGACATCCCGAAATCCCTTCCAGATCTTGCCGTCTATGCTGAGAAAGTCATACGAGATGTCCACAACATATTCGAGCAAGGTACGCTCATGGATATCACGCTCCTGGCCACAATACGCGCAGTAGACCCCACTTCCGACAACCGAACAGTTGGGGCAAACCTGACTGTCCTCGACAGCACGGTGCGGCAGCGGCGCTTCAGGCATCTGCAACAGGGGCCGAAGCCGGAACTACCAGGAATCGGAACTTTCGCCCCAACGTTTCTTCCAACAATTCCTTCCGCCGCTCACTACCCCACAACTCGATATCCGGCATGGAAAACGGACACGTCAGGAGCACGTCCACCGTCGAGCTGGCAATCGTGGCCCTCACGGACTGAACGATCTGCTGCTGGCGTCGATCGAGCCCCTCCGCAATACGAAGGATACCCGCACCCACGCGCACGAGCTGCTGCTCCGATGGCGACAACCTGGCAAAGTTCTCATGCTTCTTCTTGGGATGGCTCTTGCGATGATACCGCGCTATCGATGCTATCAACTCTGCCTCGTCGTTCGTAAAGCCTGGCAATGTTGAGTTGCGAATGATATAATCACTGTGTTTATGATGCTGCTCTGCCGAAATGTGATACCCTACATCATGCAGCAGGGCTGCTGCCTCCAGGAGCTCCCGCTCCTTGTCGCCATAGCGGTGCAGCGGTTGTAAATCGTCGAACAATCGTAGGCAAAGGTTCTTGACGTGTTCGGCATGGCTACGGCGGACCCGATAGAGGTCGCACAGGTGGTCAACACTTTGGTATCGCAGGTGCGACAAATGATGAAACGCGTCGATGTCACGCTGCTTCTGCACAGTGTCAAAAACAATGCCTTCGCGCAGCGCATAGCCGCTAATAATGAGGCCTTGCAGATTCAGGCCAATGATGGCCTGCTCCAGGATGAGTGCTCCACCTACGATGACGTCCGTACGGCGTTCATCGATTCCTGGCAAGCTGGAGCGCTCGGCTGGAGTCCTACACGCAAGGACACTATTGATTACTTCCAGCAGTTCGGTGCGGCTGAAGAAGAGGCCATTCAGCGATTCCGGGACGCGTTTTCCTGCTTTGGCAAGAACCATGGCAGCCAATGCCATGATGGTACCGGAGCTTCCAACGGCGATTTCGAAACCGTAGGCAATCAGCGACTGGAAGACGGGCGCCCAATCCCCGCGGATGGCCTGGCGGCATTCGTGAATACGCTCGGGCGTCACGACGTCATCGGGGAAATACCGCTTGGTAACGCGGATGTGGCCCAGCTTGGCACTATGAACGTAGACCATATCGCCCTGGGATCCTATGACCGTCTCTGTGGAACCACCGCCAATGTCGATGACAAGCGTGCGTTTGGTAAGGATCGGCAGAGAGTGGATGGCACCAACATAGATCAGGCGTCCTTCTTCGGCACCGCTAACTACCTCAATGTTGATGCCCGTTTCGTCGGCCACGCGTCGCACAAAGTCTTCACGGTTCAGGGCCTCGCGCACTGCCGACGTTGCCACGGCACGGATATGCGCACCATGCTGGTTGGCTTCCACGGCAAAACGTTTCAGGCTGGCAACGCCGCGGTCCATGGCAGCAGCATCCAGGTGCTTCATGTCGCCGGCGGACTGTCCCAGACGCACCATGTCCTTGTTCCGAGCATGGATACGCAACACCCCCCGCGTGCTTACGCTCGCCACAACCATGTGGAAGGAATTCGTGCCAATGTCGATAGCTGCAATAAGCTCATTACGCGCGGGTGGGTGCTCTGCCATGGCAACGAAAATAGTGTAGTTTCGGCCATGCAACGATTCCTTGTTTTTGCCCTTTTGCTTGTTGTGCTCACGATTTTTTTCTCGACGTTCATGATTGGATTTTTCCGTCGCATGTCGGGACGCCGGAGGTCGTAATGTCGGCGCGTCCACGCTTCATCTTCCTTGATGTTCTGCGCGGCATCGCCGTTCTGTGGATGATTCAGGTCCACATTACCAATCAGATCATCGACCCCGTCCTGAGGAGCACACCGTTTTTCCATTGGCTGAACATCAGCAACGGTTTTGTGGCTCCATGCTTCATCTTTTGCGCTGGTGCAGGCCTGTGGATTGCCTTCCAGCGTAAGGCAGCAGAGTTCCGCTCGTTCGGCAAACCATTCCGCGACTATCTACGGCGTCTGGCATATATCCTGTTTTGGGCCTATGCCCTGCATGTGCCGTTCTATTCGTTGGATCGCATGCTGATAGCCACGCCAGCTGAGGTTTTGCCGTGGGCACAAAATGATGTCTTACAGACCATTGTCTATGGCTCCCTGGCTGCCCTGGCCATGTTTATGGTGATCCGCTCTCCTGCCCATACCGCTGTTATGCATGCTACCATGGCCCTGGCCATCATGATCACGGCCCCCTTCTTATGGATTCATGCCCCACTTCAGGACGTGCCGACAGTCCTGGGATACGTCCTCACAACACCATCTCCGTTTCCACTTCTACCATGGACGGCATATCTCTTCGCTGGCGCTGCCTTCGCCCATCTGTTCTTTTCGGCCCACGATAAACACCGGCTTGCGCGCTGGCTCGTGGCCGTGGGTCTTGGCATGCCATTCGTGATTTTTGCTCGGGCTGCTGTTGCTCCCAGTGTCTTTCCATGGGATGCCGTCTGGTGGGAGTGTTCACCCGATACGAATCTCTTCCGTATCTGCGGAATCGTGGCGGCATGGAGTGCATTGTTCCTGGCCGAAGAGGCACTGCAGAATATGCGTCCAGGACGTTTTCTCCAGGTTGTCGGCAGCGAGTCACTCTTCATGTACGTTAGCCATTTGCTGATCGTTTACGGCCCAACGGGTGACTATCTCCGGGCCTCTCTAGGCCTCAATGCTGCAGGCTATGGGACCATTGCCTTGTGCTATCTGGCCCTCACCATCCCCTTGCTGCTCGCTATGTGGTGGTGGCATACCTTCAAACGCGCCAAGCCTGACCATGCACGATCGCTGTTGGCACTACAGGTCCTTGGAATGGTGCTGTTATTCCTCCTCAAACCTGCCTAGTAGATGACAAGGGGCCTTGGCACGCCTACTGGTATAAACAACGAGGGCGACACCTTGCGGTATCGCCCTCGCCGTTGTTCCCGTTCAGGATCTTATCGGGCTACTGTAACCGGAATGGTTGCAGTTCCCCGACGACCACTGATTGTCACGTAGTAGACACCAGAAGGCAAATCGGACGTCACGAGGGTGAACTCGTACATGTTCGCCGCCTGGGCTTCGTTGCTGATGAAGGTGGATACCATGGAGCCAACAGCGTTGCGCACGTTGATGCTGACAACATCATCCGTGCCCAGCTGATAGCGAATAGTGGCAGCATCCTGTGCCGGATTCGGGAAGGCAGCGCCAGTGATGCCTATCGCCAATTGATCTTCGGGGCGAACGCTGCTAACAGGATCCTGTGCCTTGTAGTCCTTGTTGATTGGATTGTATTCCGTCCAGCCAAGGTCCCAACGCTCCAAACCAACGGCACCCTTGAAGTTCACACGTTCAAAGAAGCTATCGGCAGCCCTGCCGGTAAAGATGGCGCCCGTTGCCAGAGGGGACGTTGAACGAATCGCCGGGTTGAACTGTGCACCAGTAGCAAACGGACCTTCCAGGCCGGCAGCATTGGGAGAAGCCTTGTCGAGGGTGTTGCCATATTCTGCCTTGGCAATCCAGTCGGCATTGAAGCCCGCAGGGGGCGTCTGGGAACCTGACAAACCGGCAAGGTTCATCCAGCTACCCTTGACGCCATACCATGCATTGTTGCGGATCTCCAACGTATCACCAACAGCAGCAATCATCGTTGGAAGTTGGGCGATCTCGATACCACGGGGCCATCCCAAGAAGACGCTATTGTACAGGCTTGGGCGAGCATTGCGACGGAACTGTGCACCTGCGCCATAGCGCGAACTGAACTGGTTGGCTCCGTTGCCAGGCGTCCACGTCGTGTCTTCAATCGGGCCAATGGCCGTGATGTTCGAGAATACAGGCTGCGTCAGTGGCTGATTGTACGAGCCACCAGCATCGTTGTCAATCTCGAATGACTGTGACGTCGACACATCAGCAACCGTACGGAAACGGCGAGCGATAGCAAATTGAACCTTACCACTGAAGCCATTGTCGGCATCAAAGTCATCATCAAGTGTGCCAAAGGCAATCAGGTTGGTAGCATTCACGGTGCCGCCGAACCATTCGAAGGCGTCGTCATTGTTGTAGGAACATTGGACGTGATTGATAACCGTGCGACGGCCAACGCCACCCATCGTCAGCGAGTTGAGCTCGTTGTTTGGAACGGTTGCAATACCAGCAAATTCGATACGGACGTACTCAAGAACGCCAGACGAATCATCGTCGTCCGTTCCACCGAACCAGCCCTTGCCTGGCTGGGCATCGGCAATACCACCTTCAATTGGGGCTTGGCCAGCCGGGTGATTCGTGCGTGCACGACCGCAGATAACGATGCCACCCCAGTCACCAGCGGCACGTTGGCCAGCAGGAGCGCGGGAGGTAAAGACGATGGGAAGAGCGCGCGTGCCCTTGGCAATGAGACGGCCGCCACGGTCGATACAAAGAACGGAGTTCTGACCAACCGTGTCGCCAACAATGACAGTACCAGGTTCGATGACAAGCTCGCCACCGTCGGCAACAAACACGTAACCGTCAATGCCGTAGATCTTCGTGTTCGAAAGCACGACGCGGCCAGTGATGACGCCACGAAGGTTGGAATCCACCGCCGTTGGCTGTGGAGCAATCACACGGAAAGGTTCGTTGTTGACGTCGCGACGGTTCGTGTCGCTCAACAATGTCATTCGGATGTAGCCGGTTGTCGTTTGGTCGTCGGGACGCAAGACGAAGGCGCCAGCCACACGGCCACGGGTGTTGCCTGAGTCCAGGACGTTACCACGACCTTCCAAAATTCGCCAAGGACCTTGTGGACTCTTGCCGAATTCAAACCGCCAGCGTTGACGGAAGGTATTGGTTGTATCCCATGTGATGTCCACCGAAGTACCTACGCGGATTTCACGCACATTCGTGCCTGGCTCTATCAAGCGTACGGCGGGCTGGGGTACGTCGGTGATGGCAAAAGCGAAGTCCGATATGTCGCGTGATTCGGTACTGGTAACGGACGACATGCGAACGAACACCGATGGTTGGACGTCATTGGGAAGCGTCCATTCGAAGCGGCCACGGTTGGCACCGGCATCGGTGACATTGGTAGCAATTTCGGACCATGGTCCCGTAATGCTAGGTCCGAATTCGAAGTTGAAGGTGCGATTCTCCGTACCCGTCGTATCCCATGTGATGTTCACCTTTGTGCCACGAACATAGCGCTCACCAGCAGCGGCACCTGGCGTCAGGAGACGGACGTTGACGCTGGCATTGTAGGCCGTATTAACGGGGTCGTAGTTGGCCCAACCTTCATCCCAGCGTTCAGCTGGATTTGCCGAAAAGGCACCACGATACGGTACGTTTTCGAAGAATGGGTCGTTGATTGCAACGAGAGGATTGCCTTCAAAGGAGGCACTGTTCATGTATGGCGCGGTAGCAAACGGTGTGGGGTCGAACGTGCTGTTCGTGGCCCATGGGGCACGCAGCTGGGCTAGGTCAGGCGAAGCTGCAAACAGCTCATTATTGAACTCGGCTTTGGCAATCCATTGATTGGTAAAGCCTGCAGGTGGTGTTTGAGAGCCCGAAAGACCGGCCAGGTTCATCCAGGATCCTTTGACGCCATACCATGAGTTACGACGCACCTGAAGGGTATCGCCATTCGCAGCAACCATGGTAGGCAGC
>JALOMA010000007.1 GCA_025455735.1 Candidatus Kapaibacterium sp. | reverse complement strand
GAATCCATGGGCTTCGGAAAAGGAGCCTGGCGACGACCTACTCTCTCACACGGGTAGCCGTGCAATACCATCGGCGCAGCGGGTCTTAACGACTCTGTTCGGAATGGGAAGAGGTGTGTCCCCCGCGCTATAGTCACCAGAACGCAATCTGTGATGTAAGTGTTGGCGTCATCACCGAGTCATGATGATGCGAGTGTGAGCCGGAGAACCGGCATTGCTGTTGGCGGCGTGGAGTGAACTCCACGACCATACCAAAGAAACGGAAGAACAAAAATGGTGGCAAGTCCTCGGACTATTAGTACTTCTCGGCTGCACATGTTACCATGCGTCCACCTGAAGCCTATCAACCGGATCATCTCTCCGGGTCCTTACTAATTGGGATGTCTCATCTTGGAGTGGGTTTCGCGCTTGAGATGCTTTCAGCGCTTATCCTACCCGGACATGGCTACTCTGCCGTGCCACTGGCGTGACAACAGATACACCGTCGGTCCGGTCATCACGTACCGCTTTAATTGGCGAACAGCCAAACCCTTGGGACCTTCTCCAGCCCCAGGATGCGATGAGCCGACATCGAGGTGCCAAACCTTGCCGTCGATATGGACTCTTGGGCAAGATCAGCCTGTTATCCCTAGCGTACCTTTTATCCTTTGAGCGACGGCCCTTCCACGCAGTGCCGCCGGATCACTAAAACCTGCTTTCGCACCTGTTCGAGATGTCTCTCTCACAGTCAAGCTCCCTTATGCTTTTGCACTCTTCGTACGATTACCAACCGTACTGAGGGAACCTTTGTAAGCCTCCGTTACCTTTTAGGAGGCGACCGCCCCAGTCAAACTGCCCACCTAGCACTGTTCCCGCGGATCCACTCCGCCGGGTTAGAATCCGGTCACAACAAGGGTGGTATTTCACCGTTGACTCCACGGACCCCGCAAGGCCCGCTTCGTAGTCTCCCACACACCATTCGTGCAGGTCGGAACTTACCCGACAAGGAATTTCGCTACCTTAGGACCGTTATAGTTACGGCCGCCGTTTACCGGGGCTTCGATTCAGAGCTTCGCTTACGCTAACCCCTCCTCTTAACCTTCCGGCACCGGGCAGGTGTCACACCCTATACGTCCACTTCACGTGTTAGCAGAGTGATGTGTTTTTGTTAAACAGTCGCCTGGGCCATTTCTCTGCGGCCTACCGATTGGTAGGCACCCCTTCTCCCGAAGTTACGGGGTCAATTTGCCGAGTTCCTTAAGCACGGCTCACTCGCGCGCCTTAGTATCTTCTACCCGTCCACCTGTGTCGGTTTGCGGTACGGTCACCATGACTTGCTTTTCTTGGCAGATTTGACTGATGGTCGGATAGCCATTAACCTACATCAGCGGACATCTGCGTCGCGTTTGGTGTCATGGTGGGGCAGGAATATTATGTGCCTGCTTCCCATCAACTACGCCTTTCGGCCTCGCCTTAGGGGCCGCCTAACCCTGAGTCGACGAACGGAGCTCAGGAAACCTTGGACTTTCGGCGCGGAAGATTCTCACTTCCGTTGTCGCTACTTATGCCTACATATGCTCTTCTGACCGCTCCAGCATGCCTCACGACACACCTTCACTGCGAACAGAATGCTCCCCTACCACTCCTTGCGGAGTCCATAGCTTCGGTGGAATGCTTAGTCCCGATTATTTTCGGCGCACAGTCGCTCGACCAGTGAGCTATTACGCACTCTTTGAATGAATGGCTGCTTCTAAGCCAACATCCTGGCTGTCTGTGCAACTGCACATCCTTTCTCTGTGAGCATTCACTTGGGGACCTTAGCTGATGGTCTGGGTTGTTTCCCTCTCGGCTACGAAGCTTATCCCTCGCAGCCTCACTCCCGTGCATCCTGTCTCCGGCATTTGCGGTTTATCTGGGGTCGGTACCGTTGTGACAGCCCTAGCCCAATCAGAGCCCTACCTCCGGGACAGTAACACGAGGCTGTTCCTAAAAACATTTCGGGGAGTACGAGCTATCACCGAGTTTGATTGGCCTTTCACCCCTATCCACAGATCATCCGAGTAGTTTTCAACCCACACCGGTTCGGACCTCCACGTGGTGTTACCCACGCTTCATCCTGTCCATGGATAGATCACACGGTTTCGCGTCTGCCGCCACATACTCGACGCCCTATTCAGACTCGCTTTCGCTACGGGTGCGGATCTCCAGATCCTTACCCTTGCATGTGACGAGCAACTCGTAGGCTCATTAAGCAAAAGGCACGCCGTCACCTCCGAAGAGGCTCCGACCGTTTGTAGGCACACGGGTTCAGGTTCTTTTCACTCCCTTCTAAAGGGTTCTTTTCACCTTTCCCTCACGGTACTGGTTCACTATCGGTCACAGAGGAGTATGTAGCCTTGGAGGGTGGTCCCCCCGGTTTCACACAGGATTTCACGTGTCCCGCGCTACTCAGGATACCCCGTGGCCGTCCATGATTTCGTCTACAGGGCTCTCACCTTGTTTCGCCGGCCTTCCCAGACCGTTCGACTATCACGTTCGGATCCACTGATGGGGTCCTACAACCCCGGAGCCACATGGACTCCGGTTTGGGCTTCTCCCGGTTCGCTCGCCACTACTACGGGAATCTCGTTTGATTTCTTTTCCTCCGGGTACTGAGATGTTTCACTTCCCCGGGTTGGCTCCCTTGCGGGTAGTGGGACATGACTCCCACTGGGTTGCCCCATTCGGATATCCGCGGATCAAAGCATGCTTCCTGCTCCCCGCGGCGTTTCGCCGGTTGCTGCGTCCTTCATCGCCTCTCTGTGCCAAGGCATCCACCGTGTGCCCTTACTAACTTGCCGTTTGTTCTTCCTGTCCTTGGGCGTCGCTTCTCTTGCGAAAAACGCCGCCGTCACAGGTTTGCTTGCGGTTCTCGTTGTTGATCATCGTATTTCTACGACCGTCATATTCGCATATGACGGACCACGATTACTCGTGGTTGCCACGATTGCTCGTGGTTGCCATGATTGCTCATGGCTGCCATGATTACTCATGGTTTCTTGCTGTGTGTTCGCACAGCTCGGCTCACGTCTGCATCATCATGACTCGACGATGACATGTCCGGCGACGCATCCTTGAGGATGTGACGCTGACACGTCGCACATCACGGCATCTGCCATGGCTGTGTATCGGTCTGAACTGATGCCAACGCATTTACAGAACAGATTGTGTTTGGAATTGAATTGTCAAAGAACAGCGGTTGTGGACCCATACGGGATCGAACCGTAGACCTCCTGAATGCAAATCAGGCGCTCTCCCAGCTGAGCTATGGGCCCGGATGCACGTGGGCCGGAGTGGACTTGAACCACCGGCCTCACGCTTATCAGGCGTGTGCTCTAACCAGCTGAGCTACCGGCCCGCCTACCACGCGTTCCACAAAGAACGACGGGTGTGCTTCAACAACGGGAAATCCTAAAAAAAGACGACATCCTGTCTCCTTGATTCGGCGACACTCGAGAGCAAGCTCTCGGGTCTCCTTAGAAAGGAGGTGATCCAGCCGCACCTTCCGGTACGGCTACCTTGTTACGACTTAGCCCCAGTCACCAGTTTCGCCTTCGACGGTACTGCTACCGGCTTCGGGCGCCCCCGGCTCCCATGGCTTGACGGGCGGTGTGTACAAGGCCCGGGAACGTATTCACCGCGGCGTGCTGATCCGCGATTACTAGCGATTCCACCTTCATGGAGTCGAGTTGCAGACTCCAATCCGAACTGAGAGTGGTTTTGGGGATTTCCTCTGCCTCGCGGCATTGCCCACTGTACCACCCATTGTATCACGTGTGTAGCCCCGGACGTAAGGGCCATGATGACTTGACGTCATCCCCACCTTCCTCTCTACTTGCGTAGGCAGTCTCTCTAGAGTGCCCGGCCTAACCGCTGGCAACTAAAGATAGGGGTTGCGCTCGTTGCGGGACTTAACCCAACACCTCACGGCACTTGCATCGAATTAAACCACATGATCCACCGCTTGTGCGGGCCCCCGTCAATTCCTTTGAGTTTCAACCTTGCGATCGTACTCCCCAGGTGGTATGCTTACCAGATTCCCTACGGCACTGAATCCAAACGGATCCAACACCAAGCATACATCGTTTAGGGCGTGGACTACCAGGGTATCTAATCCTGTTTGATCCCCACGCTTTCGTGCCTCAGCGTCAGTTGCGAGCCAGATGACCGCCTTCGCCACCGGTGTTCCTCCTGATATCTACGCATTTCACCGCTACACCAGGAATTCCATCATCCTCTCTCGCACTCAAGTCCTGCCGTATCAAAGGCACCCTCCGGGTTGAGCCCGGATATTTCACCTCTGACGCACAAGACCGCCTACGCACCCTTTATACCCAGTGAATCCGGACAACGCTTGGGTCCTACGTATTACCGCGGCTGCTGGCACGTAGTTAGCCGACCCTTCCTTTGACGGTACCGTCTCGGAGACTCATGTCTCTTTTCGTCCCGTCCGACAGTGGTTTACGAGGCTGAGCCCCTTCATCCCACACGCGGCATTGCTGGTTCAGGCTTGCGCCCATTGACCAATATTCCTCACTGCTGCCTCCCGTAGGAGTCTGGAGCGGCATTGCTGGTTCAGGCTTGCGCCCATTGACCAATATTCCTCACTGCTGCCTCCCGTAGGAGTCTGGACCGTGTCTCAGTTCCAGTGTGGCTGTTCGTCCTCTCAGACCAGCTACTGATCGTCGCCTTGGTGAGCCATTACCTCACCAACTAGCTAATCAGCCGCAGGCTCATCTCCATCCGCCGAAGCTTTGATCTCGCGACCTCATCAGATATTAGCCCCGGTTTCCCGGGGTTATGTCTGTGATGGAGGTAGATGACCTACGTGTTACTCACCCGTGCGCCAGTGGTATTGCTACCCCTAGACTTGCATGTGTTAGGCATGCCGCCAGCGTTCGTCCTGAGCCAGGATCAAACTCTCCGTTGTAGAAGTGTTTGTTCGCTGTTTTGTGATCAAATGAATACACCATCTGCGCCGCTACGGCACATTCGGCATTCCATTCGGTTTTCTCAAGGTTTGTTGACAGGGTTGTCATTCTCAGTCATGATCCCGCTCGCGCAGAAACATGACCGCTTACCCGGTACTTCAATCATGCCGAAACATGATCTCTGCACCTGTTTTTTCTTTTAGGCTGTTTCCCGTTGTCAAAGAACACCCGATTTCCACCCAACCGAAGCTCGGTGGCCCCCGTGCTTTGCACTCATGTGCGCGCCGAAGGGGATGCGAACTTAAGGGGTCGAGATGACTTCTCCAAATGGTTGCGCGAAAAAAGTTGTGTGATGAGAAAAAAAGTTCGCTGGCCTCCCCATTTCACCACCCGTGGTCCCTGTACCGACCACCTAGTCGGTGGCGTTCTGTGATTCGTTAAATTTGTAATCCCGACGAATTCCGTGTTCAAACTAACATAGCGCTATGGCTAAATCGTTGAGTGTCCTCCTGGTGTCAAGTGAAGTCTATCCGTTCATCAAGACGTCCGAACGAGCCGACCTGTGGTACGCCCATGCATTGGGCACACGAGAAGTAGGACACGATCTCCGCGTCATGGTTCCGAAGTACGGTTTTATCTCGGAACGCAAGAACCGTATCCATGAAATCAATCGCCTCCGTGACATCCCAATCATGGTAGGCTCGGATCCGCACCCCGCGACCGTGAAGTCTTCGTCGATCAACAATCCCCGCGTGAAAGTCCAGGCCTACATTACTACAAACTCGGACTACCTGGACGTCAACAAAGGAATGCTCCACGACAATACCACCGGAGCACTCTTCCCGAACAATGACGAACGTTTTATCTTTTTCAATCGTACGGTGATCGAAACCTGCCTTCTTCTTGGTTGGTTCCCCGATATCATTCATTGCGTTGGTTGGGAGACTGGTTTGATTCCCGCTCTGGTCCGCACGCAATATCCGAACGAGTTCAAAAAGACGAAGATCATGATGACCATCACGGACTTTGATCAACAAGGCGTCTTCCCTGCAAAGTCCATCCCCAAAGCGGGCTTGCCTCCTGCTGGTGCCGAGGCAGCAAAGTACAAGAACAAGATGAACTTCCTGCGCGCAGGAATCACATTTGCCGATCGCGTCTCCACCATCTCCCCCACCGTCGCGAAAGAGCTGTCGGCGTCAAAGGAGTTCAAAGAGAATTGGTTACCCCTCCTAAAAGGAAAACAGCTGATGGGGGTCCCTCATGGCATCGATATGCTCCAGTGGACGCCCAAAGCCGATCCATTCGTCAAACCAAAATTCTCTTCCGACGATCCGTCCAACAAGTCTGCAGTTCGAGAACTTCTCCAAAAAGGTGCGGGACTTCCCCTGGACCCCACCTGCCCTATCGTGTCCTTCGTTGGACCCATGAATGAAGATAGAGGCTTCGATCTCTTCCTCGAAGCTGTTCCGTCTCTGCTGAAGCATCAGGCGCAAATTGTGATTTGCGGCGATCATCCCTGGGATTTCCGGAAGGATGCCGAGGCCCTCGCCAAAAAACATCCCAAACATGTGGTTGTGAAAGTGCCCTTCGAAGAGGAGTTCCTCCACCTCGTCATCGGCGGCTCAACAATCCTGGCCAAACCGTCCAGGTCCGAAGCAAGCGGCCAATACCAACGCGCCGCGTTGGCCTACGGTACTATTCCCGTCGTGCGCTCAACAGGAGGCCTGGATGAAGGCCTTATCGACATCGCCGAGCCCAAAGGCAATGCCATCCTGTTTAAAAAGGCCGATGCGAAGGACGTCGAAAAGGCCCTCGTTCGTGCCGTCGAAGCCGCAGCCAAACACGATGAATGGGCCGGCATCGTCGCTCATGCGATGACGACACACGTCGGCTGGAGCCTCTCCGCCAAACCATATGATGAACTGTATCGAACCTTGATGAAGGACAAGGAGTGACCCTGCGCACCGTCCCCGCTTGCCTGATCGTTATCCTTTGGACCGTCCTGACTTCCTGCAACGACAAAGCCACAGATATAGGGAATGGCCTGGTTCCTGGAACCGACTCCCTGTACGTCGTTTCGTCCGCAGATTCATCCCACATCCTTGACTCCGTCGTAACGATCCTCGAACGCCCCCGCCTGTTCAATAATACGTTCTTCCTCCTCGGAAAAACCGACGTGGATGACGCCCGCATTTTTATCGAGTTCGTAGGATATCCCAACCTGGGAAGACCCGAAGACTATGAAGTGCTCGCGTCCGACTTGTTGATGATTCCCGATGCATACAAGTTCGGCGATACCACCGACAATACGATGGCGTTTTCAGTTCATGAACTGACGCGTCTGTGGACGCCTACGTCCACATGGGATACGATTTATGCGCCAACGGGGCAAACGGATTACTACAACCCCACATCAACGCCTATTGCCTCCTTTAGCAAGTCCTTGACAGCACAGGACTCGGTTGTGCCCGTACCCTTCGACCTTGCTGCTACGAAACGATATCTAACGTGGGGAGTCGATTCAGCTCTCAAGAAGCAACTGTTTGGCCTGGTTATGCTCCCTACATCCGGCAGGCAAATTCGCTTGTTCAGGAACTCGCGGTCGGCTCAACAAGTGATGAAGCTCAGGGTAATCACGAAACACAAAGACTCTACGGCCAACGACACAACCTTCGTAGAGTCCGTGATTCTTAACCTCGTCCATTCGCCAACGGCCGCAGTCAATGTCCCAACCACCCAGGGTGCGCAAGGTCACAAAATCGCCTTCGACGTCAACCTGCAGTCCTTGCCTTCCAATGCGATTATCCTTGATGCTACGCTCAGCCTAACATATGTTAAGGATGCGTCCCGCATTGGCAATCTCGGTATGGATGAGGTACTTCGAGCCTCCATCGTGCCCCAAGGGTCACCGATTACCTATGAATACCGATCGTTCGTCGACGCATCAACCCAGCGATATGATCTTCGTAATCTAGCGGCCCCACTTCAGCTGTTATTGCGTCAGGCCAACAAACGCGGACGCGTCCGTGTGGCCCCCGACGACTTTCGCGAATTCTGGCGCATGAATCGTCAGGTATATCATCCTCTGTCCGCCGATCCATCCCTTCGGCCCAAACTTACTATCGTCTACACCGTCCCGAACGTGCTTCCATGACGAATCTTTTCGGCCTTTTGGCCCTCTTCCTGGTGGCAACCTCGACGGCCCTTGGTCAGGGGGGATCGTTCTATTCCGTCTATGGCATGGGTGACGTTCGGCGAAGCGTGGGCGCGCTCTACGAAGGCATGGCGGGCACCAGTATAGCCTTGCCATCTGATCATGGCATCAATATCGTCAACCCTGCCCTGCAGGGTATGTCAACCTACACCCGTCTTCAAACGGGATATCGATTTTCCCAGCACCAAAACACCCTCGGTACTGCCTCGCTGGCACAAAACAACGGCGAAATCGATGGGCTTATGGCCATGTTCTCCGTTGATACGGCCGCTGGCGTAGGCATAACGTTGGGTCTTATTCCGTACTCGACCGTCAACTATCTGGCAGAACAGCCGCTGCAACGTGTGGTTGACGGAAGAACGGTCACCGGACGCAGTACGCGAATTGGTGAAGGTGGCGTATCCGCCATTGTTCTGGGTTCTTCATGGCGTCCGGACCCCTCCCTGTACATTGGTGCCAGCGTTCAGCCCCTCTTTGGTACAATTACGCTTACGGATCAGGTTACCATCGCTGGCGAAGGTAACCTGTCCATGACGCAGATCATTAGCTATGATGTGCGCGGTGTGCTTTTCCGGGCTGGTATGTACTGGAAAGCAACCAACGATCTTTCCGTTGGAGCCGTCATGAGCGCCGGTGGCGATGGGTCGGTCGTTTCAAGTTTTCGTGCAGCTGGTTTCAGACCAGGCGCTATATCCTTCGATACCATTACAACGCGCACGTCGTCATCAGGACTGCCCGTAACGTTCGGTCTCGGCCTTAACTATGCTCTTGGACGGACGCGATTGGCCGCAGACGTCGAGCTTGCAGACTACTCCAATGTACGAGTCCACAACGTCGAAGGCGTTACTCTCGGTACGGCACTTCGTACCACGGTCGGCATTACGCGCCCTGGTTCTACGACAGTCGGTGCCGACTTCTTCGATCGTGTTGGCTTACATGCTGGTGCTGGCTTTCAGCAGTCCTACTTCCGTGTAAACGGTCAGCAAACCACGGAGGTCTTTGGGTCGGCTGGCTTCGACTTCCCTCTCGGTGGTGCCGCTACCGTGGATGCTGCCATCCAGGGCGGCCTTCGTTCCGGTATTACGGGAGGCCTGGAAGACCTCTTCATGCGCATGTTCGTCACGCTTTCCATTGGCGAAGTCTGGTTTAAGCCGTTCGCCCGCGACTGATCTCCCTCAGCAACCTGCTTGGCTTCCACCCTTTGCAAGAATCGCCGTCGTTGACCGCCCCGGCAATAGCGGTATCGTCTGGATGCGCCCTCCGCTGGCTTCAACTACTTCCGCGCCAACAATCGTCTCCCGCGTATAGTCGCCACCCTTCACCAGCACGTCAGGCAGCAGTGCTGTGATAAGCGTTAATGGTGTGTCATCTTCGAAAACAACCACGGCATCCACACAACGCAAGGCTTCCAACACCACAGCACGGTCCTCGACTCCATTCACGGGACGCTGTGGCCCTTTGAGCCTACGGACACTCTCATCACTATTCAGGCCGACGACGAGAACGTCTCCTAGTTGCCTCGCTGCTGTCAGGTACGTTACGTGACCTGCATGGAGAACGTCAAAACATCCGTTCGTGAAGACCACGGTCTTCCCAATGTCGCGCAACTGGTTGCGCCAAAGAATCACGTCTTGAAGACTTTTCATACCTATCTCTCGACAAGGGGCTCGGCCACCATTCCGCTGTCAGGGATGGCCTGCAGCAACGCAGCTGGGGTAATACTAACGATACCAGGCTCGGCTACAACCACACCGGCGCTCACGTTGGCCAGTGCGGCAGCTTCGCGCAACGGCGCGCCAGCAGCAACCATGGCAGCAATCGTAGCGATCACCGTGTCCCCTGCACCTGATACGTCAGCCACCCGATGAGCAACCGTAGGAACGGTGCTCACTGTTCCGTCGGACTCCACCAGCATCATGCCTTCAGCGCCAAGTGTAATGAGAACGTTCTCTGCTCCCAAACTCGCGCGCAGGTCATGCCCGGCGTCTTCAATGTCACGTATCGATCGGAGAGGACGGCCAAGGGCCTCTTCGGCCTCCTTCCTGTTGGGCTTTACGAGATATGCATCACGAAAAGCAAAAAAGTTCACCTTCTTGGGATCAACAAAAACGGGAATTCCTGCCTGGCGGGCCAGAGCGATGATTGCCGTAATGCAATGAACCGAAAGCAAACCTTTGTTGTAGTCCTCGAGAATGATGGCCTTCAACTGCGGCCTGTTTGATAACAACGCAAGAACACGCTGGGCCACATCGGCGGCCACGTTGGACCGATCCTCACGATCCAACCGCACGATCTGCTGGTTGTTGCCTATCACGCGCGTCTTCACCGTGGTTGGCCTCGTTGCGTCGGTGATGATCCCTTCCGACGTCAAGCCTTCGTCCTGAGCGATTTGTCGCAACAGCCTACCAGACGCATCGTCGCCAACGATGCCGCATAGGAGTGGTTTGGCGCCAAGAGACGCCAAATTGGCCGCCACGTTGGCGGCTCCACCGAGGTGGAATGTTTCGTTCTCGACGTCGACGACAGGTACTGGCGCTTCTGGCGACACACGGTTGACAGTCCCCCAGAAATATCGGTCCAGCATGACGTCGCCAACCACGGCAACCTCGGCACCACGAACGTACTCCAGAAGATGCCGCGCCCGTGAACGCGTAAGCTCAAACATAGACGCTTATCCTTTCGCAGGCTCGGCTACCGGGGCAGGGCGCGTGGCAAGATGACGGTCGATGAGATAAATGCTAGGACCGTCATTCCCGATCAGCTTGAGCTGGTCAATAATACTGTTCACCTGCGCCTCCTCTTCTACTTGTTCGTTCACAAACCACTGCAGAAGAATTTCGAGCGGCCTATCCCGATGTTCTACCGCTGCATCGTATAGCACGTTGATACGGGCCGTAATACTCTGCTCATGCTGGCGCACATGCTCGAACACATCAGCTGCATCGCGGTAGGTACGAATAGGCTCCTCAAGTGCAAGCAAATGCACTCCAGCGCCACGGTCGTGCAGGAAATCGATGAACTTTACGGCGTGAAGTGTCTCTTCTTGCCATTGCATACGCAGCCAATGTGCCACACCAGGAAGATTGTTCTCAGCACACCATGCCGACATGGCAAGGTAGAGATAAGCACTCTGAAATTCGGCACGAATCTGCTCGTTGATTGCTGTCGCGAGGGCGGATGTCATGATAGCGTCCTGTTTTGTGGTTCTGGCCGTTCGATCCTGCGTGCAAAAATACGCCGAGTCCGTAGTTTGGCCGTCCACAAAACCGAAAACCAACCGAGAATATCATGGCCCGCTCCGAATCACTGACCCGCATCAGCGTCCGCGACGCAGAGTATTTCGCTTACCACGGCGTACGATCGGAAGAACGTACACTTGGTGGACGCTATCAGGTGGACGTGGATTTGTTCTTCAATGCAACCACGGCTGTGGTTAGCGACAACATTAACGACACCATCAACTACGAAGAAGTGCTCTTCATCGTTGGTGAACACATGAATGGCGAACAACCCTATGAACTGATCGAGACATTGTCGTACGATCTTGCCACGGCTTTGCTGGACCGCTTCAATGCGGCACGTCGGGTCACGGTTCGCGTACGCAAGCTGAACGTCCCCGTACAGCAGATCCTGGGCCATGTGGAAGCCGAAGTGACGGCCTCCCGCGATGACTCCTGAACGGCGCATCATCCTGTCGTTGGGATCCAACATCGAACCTCGGTCACATCGCCTCGCTGCGGCCATCGAGGCCATGCACCATGACGGCGCAATTCGGTCCATCATCGTTAGTGACGTCTACAGCACGGCTCCGGTGGGCATACGTGACCAGCCAGACTTCCTGAACTGTTGCCTTGCTGGGGATACGACCCTTGGCCCTGCAGAGGCCGTGGCCTACGTCAAAACCCTGGAACAACGCCTCGGGCGCCAGCATCGTCAACGATGGCATGAACGCGAGATCGACGTTGATGTGATCTTGCTTGGCGACGTTGTTTTCTCCAGCCAGCAGGTCGAAATCCCACATCCCCGTATGCATGAGCGGCGATTCGTCCTCGTTCCTGCCTGCGACATAGCTCCCGAGGCGCGTCACCCGCTTCTCCAGGCCAGCATACGTGAACTCTGCCGGATATGCGGGGATACGTCTGCCGTAGCATCTCTGGGCCCGCTTACCGTATGAGAATCCCCGATCATATCATCGACCAGGTGAGGTCTCAGGCCGATATCGTCGAAATCATCGGTGAGCATGTGCGGCTTAAAAAGGCAGGCCACAACTATCTTGGCCTTTGCCCTTTTCACACGGAGAAAACCCCGTCATTCAACGTCAATCCTGAACGCGGTATTTTTAAGTGTTTTGGATGCGGTAAAGCTGGCAACGTAATTACGTTTATCTCCGAGCACCAACATCTTGGATTCGTAGATACCGTTCGAGCACTTGCCCAGCGGCTTGGAATCGTCATCCCGGAAGATGAAGCCGATGACTCCGACGGTCTCCATGCTCGCCGTGATGGTGCCCTCAAGGCACTTTCCGCCGCTGCCGACTACTTTCATGATGTCCTGCAAGGCCCCGACGGCGCTCGTGCCGCTATGTTCCTTTCCCAACGAGGGTTCTCGCAAGCCATCATCAGCGAATTCCGCATCGGTGCTGCAGCACCAGGATGGGACAACATTCGCCTGCACCTCAAGGCCTCTGGGTTTACCGACGAACACCTTGTCGATGCTGGCCTCGTCGTCGTCCGCGAAGATGGCCGCATGTATGACCGTTTCCGCGACCGCGCCGTCTTTACCATTGCCGACGATGCCGGCCGCGTTGTTGGCTTTTCTGCACGCATCCTTGCTGATGAACCTGGACAGCCCAAGTACATCAATTCGCCACAAAGTCTGGTCTTCGACAAAAGACGCGTCCTGTTCGGCCTGGACAAGGCCAAACGTTCCATTCGTGCCAACCGATTGGCCTTGCTTGTGGAAGGCCAGGCGGACGTTGTCATGCTTCACCAGCATGGTTTCACCAATGTTGTTGCCAGCAGTGGAACCTCGATAACGACGGAACAGCTCGCCTTGCTGCATCGCCATGCTGACGTCATCGTCATCCTCTACGACGCCGATGCTGCCGGACAGAAGGCCACGTCGCGTGCCATCGAATTGGCTCTTGGTGAGGGGCTGGACGTCCGCGTCGTCTCATTGCCGCAGGGAACCGATCCCGACAGTCTTGTTCGGGAAAGGGGCCCTGCCACCCTACAGAACGCCATAGACCAGGCCCAGCCATGGCTGCAATGGCAGGCAGAACGATCGCACGTCGACAACGATCCCGTAGCTACAGCACAGACCGTCCGGATGTTGCTGGGGTGGATAGCCAATGTGCCCGACCACCTGCGACGGCCATTTCTCGTGCGAGAGCTTGCCGACCGTTTCCGCCTAAACGAAGATGTCCTCCTTCGCGAGCTTGCCGGCATCGGTTCGCGCCAACAGCGATCCCACCACGCCCAGAACCCCGATACCTCGACGCAAACCGTCGTGGTGCCACGGCCCCCAGCCAGACAGCGACAGACGTTACAGGCAGCGGAAGAAATGCTCCTTCGCGTTGGACTGTCGGGAGCGGAAGGTCTGCCGTTGTTGTTGAATCAGTTCGGGCTGCAAGAACAACACTTCGTGACGGAAATCGGGCGGCGCATCTTCCGGGCCTTGCTGCGCGCCTACGAAGAGCATGACGACTTCGGTAGTTACCTCATCAACGACCCAGACCTTACCGACGACGAACGATTTGCCCTCGTACAGATCGTGGAACAATCGCCAGTCCTGAGTGCCAAGTGGGTGGACTTTGACGTGGAGATTCCGCGTTGGGACAATCTTCGCCCTGCCGTGGAGGCACTAAATGCCCTACGAATAATGCATCTTACGGCCGACATCAACGCACTGATGACCGCATCGGAACAGGAAGTGGATGTTGACAACAGGAACCGCCTATTGTACCGTATTACGCAACTCATTGCCTTGCGGCAGGAGCTTCTCCAGAAATCGCCCGACCATTGGAACGATCATTCATGGCTTCACAACGGACACCGCTCGGAGCAATAGCCGTCAGCATTACGCTTGCCGTGTTGTTGTGGGGCTACGTCTCGCTAACGCGTACATACGAGGACTATGTTGACGTACCGTTCACTGTCCTGGCGCCGCCGGAGCAGGCTCTCTTGTCAACAGTTCCCGAGCGCATCAGCGTACGCGCGCGTGGCAGCGGCTGGCGACTTCTGAACCTCCGCATGCTGCCTGGAGGTGCTCGATGCACCTTGGACCTCAGCAAACTACGCCCGAGCGAAGGGGCGCTGTATCAGGTATCGAAGAACGATCTCATTCGCGGGACGTTGTTGCCACAGGCAGTACAAACGCTGGACGTGGATCCCGGTGCTCTCACCCTGGCGGTTGGCGATTTGGGCGTCCGGAGGGTACCTGTTGCCCTGCGATACAGGCTGGAGCCTCGCACAGGCTTCGTCGTAACGCGTGTGGAGGCTATTCCCTCCATGGTCAACGTCCGTGGCTCCAGGATGCGCGTAGATTCCGTCGCATCATGGCCAACCCAACGGCTGATCGTCACCGACGCCCACGAAGTGATTGACATATCTGTTGCCATGGCCGATTCCCTGCCAACGCTGCTGAACGTCGTGCCATCAACGGTTCGTTTGCGTGCCGACGTTCAACAAATGGCCGACCGTCGCATCGACGACGTGCCAATTACCGTCCGTCAGCCGTCGGGAAATCGATTGGCCCACGTGCGACCTGAACGCGTGAGCATCATCGTTAGAGGGGGTGTCAATGACGTTGCCCGCCTTGACAGGACGATGTTTACGGCAACCATCGACCATACATTGGCAGCCTCAACAGGGTTCGCCCGTGTTCGAGTGGTTGGGCCTGTGGGTATCACCATTGCAGGCACAGTACCCATGATCGTTGCCTATCGGGAACGCCTTCCTGGCACAGAATCACTGATAGCGTCTGGAGCCGTGCGGCGGAGCAAGCTGGAGTCTCCATAGGACAGGAACCGATAGCCTTGGTCCAAGGCTTCTCTATAGACGGTCTTCCACAAAGGCCCGCACCAAGCGGCAATCAACAGCATGAGGGTATTACCCGGCTGGTGGAAGTTGGTGATGAGTGCATCGGCGGCACGAAGCGTCGCTCCTGGTGCAAGCATGATGGCCGTATCGCCCCAAAGAACGTCAACCGACTGTTCATCCATCCACTCCATGACGGCAGTCAATGCCTCCAAGCGACCAACGGCCGTGGCCTCTGGGTCAAACGCTTCCCATTGCTCTACGTATACCGTCGACGGCCAGGGAGTACCCCGCATCCGCTGCAGCACAAGGCGCGAGCCGAAAGCGCACAAGCTTTCCAAGGTTCGTAGGGACGTTGTACCGACGGCCGTAATGATTGGCATGGCGGAGGAGGCGTGGGCCACCAGTTGCGTCAGCGTAGCGCGGTCGATACTAATGCGCTCCACGTGCATGGTATGATCCCGAGCATCGACGGCCGTGACAGGCTGAAAGGTGCCAAGGCCTACATGGAGCGTAACCTCTGCGCGGTCAATGCCACGCGCCGAACAATCTGCCAGCACGCGATCCGTAAAGTGCAGGCCCGCCGTGGGAGCAGCTACCGATCCACTCTCCGTGGCATATACCGTCTGATATCGCTCGTAGTCGTCCTCTTCGGCCTCGCGATGGAGATACGGCGGCAGAGGCAAGGTTCCTGCGCGATCGAGGATTTCCGCCAAAGACAGATCATCGTTCCAATGCAGGGCCACATGGGCTTCCGTGCCATTGCGGGCCAGTACCGTAGCGGCCAGTGAAACGCCATCGTGACGCAACACGACGCCGGGGCCAATGTTGCGTCCACGGAGCAAACATTGCCACGTTGAAGGCTTGCTCGAGGCAAGAGCATGCGCAGGATCCGTCATTGGGGCCACTGGAGACGTCAGCAGCATTTCAACGATACCACCCGTTGGTTTCCTCATGTGGACTCGGGCAGCGATAACCCGCGTCCGGTTTACCACCAACAGCGACTGTTCGGGAAGCAGATCGGCAAGATTCCGGAACGTATCATGGGTAATTGTGCCCGCTGAAATGTCAGCCACAAGAAGTCTGCTCGCATCCCTTTCGGGCAGAGGGTGTGTAGCAATACGGTCATCTGGTAAGTCGTAGGAATAGTCCGCAAGGGACAACTCCGGCAGTTCAATATCGTTTCTCATTGTTATGTTCGTTTTGCACCGTGTGCAACCTTTCGGCCGCGGCATGCGTAGCCCGCCTGCGTTTGCTACCGCCGTTACCAATCGATTTACCGGAGAATTACCATGCAAGATAGCTCCTCGCAGCCACCAGTCCCCCCACCAACAACCTACTATCCAAAGAGAAAACGATCTCGGTGGTGGATTCCAGTAGCCATCATTGGTGGACTCCTGCTGTGTTTTTTCATTGGATTTGCAGTGTTCATCAGCATTATTACCGAGGGGCTGGACAATGAAAAACCCGTCTCCGTTCGCGATAACTCCGTCCTGGTACTCGATCTTTCAAAAGGTCTCCCTGAGCTGACGACGCCAGCGCCGTTTGACTTCGGAGGACAGAACAAGACGGCCTCGTTGCGGGATGCCTTGCAGGCTCTGGAGCGAGCAAAAAGTGACGATCGCATTAAAGGTCTCTACCTCAAAGGCTCGGTTTCGGATGTTGGCATGGCAAAGCTTACGGAATTACGCGATGCCCTCATGGACTTCAAACAATCGAAGAAGTTCATCTATGCATACATCGAGGCCAGCAATAAACAGCAGTATTATCTCGCATCCGTTGCCGACTCGATTTTTATGCCAACCGAAGGAATGCTCGAGTTTTCGGCCTTTGGTGCCTCGGCCCCTTTCCTAAAGGGCATGTTCGAGAAAATTGGTGTTGAATGGCATGTTCAACAGTTCGAAGAATACAAGTCGGCGGCGGAATCCTATACACGCACAGGATGGTCTGAACCTGCCCGCGAAGAGCTCCGCGCCCTGATCCAACAGCGCCATGACATGTTTGTTTCCGCTGTAGCACGCGCACGCTCCATTGACGAAGCAACCGTGCGTATGCATCTGGACAGTGGTGTATATACGGCGTCCGATGCCAAGGAAGCACGGCTGATTGACGGGTTTGCCTTCGAACATGAGGTTCGAGAAAAGATGAAGCACGCTGCTGGCGTGAAGGATAGCTCGCAGTCCTTGCGGACGGTGAGCATCAACGGCTATCTCTCTGATGATCTGGCAGTGGACGATGCGGGCACGATTGACCGCGACAAAGGCATTGCCATTGTGTATGCAAGTGGTGCCATCATGCCAGGCTCCGATGGCGATCCCTTCGGTGGTGATGGCATTTACTCCCGTACGCTGGTGCGGAACCTTAGAAAGGCAGCCGACGACAAGTCCGTGCAAGGCATTATCCTTCGTATTGACTCGCCGGGCGGCTCGGTCATTGCGTCGGAAGAGGTCTGGGCAGCCATACGCGACATACGCACCCGAACGGGGAAACCCATCTATGCGTCCATGAGTGATGTTGCTGCCAGTGGTGGCTACTACATTGCCATGGCATGTGATACCATCGTAGCCCATCCTGCAACGATTACGGGTTCTATTGGCGTCATCCTCTCAATACCCAATCTGGCCGGCACGATGGGCAAGCTGGGCGTCACCATCGATACGATATCCATGGGACGGTCAGCTCAGTTCATGAATCCTTTGCAGAAGTTCACCGAAGCCGACAAGGCACGTCTCATGCGGATGTCGCAGCCAATTTATCAGCGCTTCGTCAGCAAGGTTGCCGAGTCTCGAAAGAAGACATATGACGACACCCGTGCGGTGGCTAAGGGCCGCGTCTGGACTGGCGATGCCGCTAAAGGAGTGGGCCTTGTAGACGTTCATGGTGGCCTACAGGCAAGCATCGATCTCATGAAGCAACGGCTCGGCGTGCCAAAAGGAACGAAGGTACCCGTCGCCGTGTATCCAAAGCAGAAGGAGCCAATCGAAGCCATCCTTCGGATGATCGGTTTGGATAACAACGATGAAGACGATGCGCGCATTGAATCCGAAGTTCTGGTTCAAGCTCTGGTTTCGCAGGTTGCTGGCCCACAGACGCCGTGGCAGCACGTGTACGAACAGATGCCTGTCGAACTCCAGCGCCAGGTACGATACGTTGGTGCCGTCGGCGCAATGTCGAAGAGCGAGCATGTGTTGGCCACCATGCCGGCACTGATCGACATCCGCTAGCAACCACAGCACACGCACAAGCATCAAGCGGCGCCGGATATACCATCCGGCGCCGCTTTCGTTTACCGTTCGCCAGAACGGTGGTAATTTTGCGGCTCACCGATTGGCTTCACCAATTCCGACGATCATGATCCTCGAAACCTTCCCCAATCCCGCCCCGACCCGTCCGTACGTTATCACGCACGTCAACCCCGAGTTCACGAGCGTGTGCCCAAAGACTGGTCTACCCGACTTTGGCACCATCACGGTGCGGTACATTCCCGGCGAGACATGCATCGAGTTGAAATCGCTCAAGTACTACTACCTGGATTTCCGTCAGAAGGGCATTTTCTATGAAGCGGTAACCAATGCCATTCTCGATGACCTGGTGGCAGCCTGTAATCCCGTTGAAATGACCGTCATTGCTGAATGGAAAGCTCGTGGCGGTATCAGTAGTGTCATTGAAGCAACGTACCGTCGGCCCTGATCCATGCAGACAATCATCGCCAAGGAATTCCGCTGGGAAATGGGGCATCGCCTGCCCGATCATGCCGGACTATGCAGGAACATCCACGGCCACAGCTATGTGGCCGATGTGCGCCTGTGCGGCGAACCAGACGCCTCGGGCATGGTCATGGACTACTTCGATGTCAAGACCATGGTGCAGCCGCTGATCGATGAACTGGATCATTGTTTTCTGTGTGACCGATCGGATAGCGTGATGATGGACTTCTTTGCTACCAACGCGATGAAAGTCGTCACCATCGACGTTCCGTCCACGGCCGAGAACATCGCAGCGATGCTCCTCCGCAGGATTGTCGAACGTCTACCGCACGGTCATTCCATCGACTCCGTTACCGTGCGGGTATTCGAAACAGAAAAGACTTTTGCCGAAGTATCGGCCACCATACGCTGACCCTCCCCACCCACTCTGAAGCTCTTATGGACGTCCGCGTTCGATTTGCCCCCTCCCCGACTGGCTTCCTGCACATCGGCAGCCTACGAACGGCTTTGTATAACTTCCTCTTTGCCAGACACCATGGCGGCGTGATGATCCTTCGTGTGGAAGACACGGACCGTACGCGCCTTGTCGAGGGTGCCATGGATGAGCAGATCGCCTCGTTGGCTTGGGCCGGTGTTACCTTCGATGAAGGTCCTCACGTCGGCGGAGCCTATGGCCCCTATGTTCAAAGCGAACGATTTGACCTGTACCGTGAACATGCCCAGGTGCTCTTGGCAAATGGCACAGCCTACTATGCATTCGATACGGCCGAAGAGCTGGATGCCATGCGCACGCGCCAGCAAGCTGCCGGCATCGCCCCGCGGTACGACCGTTCCGCCATGCGTAACCAGTTCACCTTGGGCGAGGCAGAAACCCAACGACTGCTCGATGACGGTGCACCGCACGTAGTTCGCCTTCTTGTACCCCTTACACGTGAAGTTCGCTTCACGGATATGGTACGTGGGGATGTCGTCGTCGCCGGTCGCGAAATCGATGATCAGATTCTCCTGAAAAGCGACGGGTTTCCAACATACCACCTGGCGAACGTGGTGGATGACCATCTTATGCGAATCAGCCACGTCATTCGCGCCGAAGAGTGGTTGCCATCCACGCCAAAACACGTGCTTTTGTACGAGGCCTTTGGTTGGGCACCGCCAATCTTCGCCCATGTACCACTCCTCTTGAACCCGGATCGCTCGAAGATGTCCAAACGTCATGGCGACGTCATGGTACGCGATTTCCGTGCCCGTGGTTATTTCCCTGATGCACTTGTCAACTTCGTTGCACTCTGTGGTTGGAACCCTGGGTCAACAGGTGAGTTTTTCTCAATGGAAGAGCTCATCCAGCACTTTGCACTCGAACGTGTCCAAAAGGCAGGAGCCATCTTCGACTACAAGAAGCTGGACTGGATGAACGCACAGTATCTGACGTCCAAAGACCCTGCCCAGCTAGCCGATGTACTTCTGCCCTTGCTTCAGGAAAGGGGCCATGCCTACATCGAGCGAGACTACGTTGCGGCCGCCATCAAGCTGTTGCGAGAACGGGTGACGTTTCTTGCAGACATTGCAGAGTTTGGAGACTACATCTTTGGCGATACCCTCGCCACGCTTGCATCAGATGTGGCACAAGGCTTGCGGGAGAACAGTGCCCTCCGGAAGGCCTGCGAACACATACGGGCCCACCTCGACCTCTCGTCGGCAGAGAGCTTCAAGACATGCGCCTCCGAGGCCGCTGCAGCTGGCGGGCTAAAGCCAGGGCAGTTCATGAAGCCACTGCGAATGGTTCTCACCCACCGCGAGGTAGGCGCAGATCTTTACGAAACACTCACGTTGATCGGTACGGAACGATGCCTTGCTCGCTTGGACGCATATCTCGCATGATGACAATAATGGCGGGCGCCGGAATCCTTGCCTGCATTGTTGTGGCATGTGGGACCACACGCCCAATCGCTCCGGCACCATGCCTTTCACCTGCGCTCCATGACCTTGTTATCCAATGGGGCACCGAGGACGACTCCACACGCCGAATCGAAGCCTGGGAACTGTCCTCGAAAGGCGAAGTCGAAGCCCTTGTAGGAACCCATCGTGACTCGCTCCAACGTTCCTACGTTGGAGCATTGGCGTCACAGGACTATTGCCAACGCGTGGACGCCATCAAAGCTGCCTATTTGCAGACGCAGGCAATGAATGTTCGTGGAACGCGAGCCCGCTTTGTTTCCTATAGTAATGCATCTGGAAATGTATATTTACGCGTTGTCTGGAACCCTGATCTGCAAACCTTCCAAAGCCGGGTTTTCCGTGCTGAATACGATTCGCTGATGGCGCTCCTTGAGCGTTTGGACTGAACCACATGAAGATTCTCATCGTCGACGACAACCGCGATTTCTGTTCCACCATTGCCGACGTCGTGCGGGGGCAAGGATGGCATGCAGAGACGTTCTTCAGCCCAGAAACAGCGTTGAACCACCTGGAACGCCACTCGCGTGAGATTGGCCTGATGTTGCTTGACATCGAGTTCGGCAGTGAAAGCGATTTGACCGGTCTGGACGTTCTGGACCGCAGTGTCCGCCAGTATCCGCACATCCCTGTGATTATGATTTCCGGGAAGGGTACCATAGAAACTGCCGTGCGCGCTACAAAGCTAGGAGCGCTCAATTTCATCGATAAATCATCCCTGAGCAACGAACGCCTCATCGACGTCCTCGAGAGCGCGATGGAACGTGTACGCCAAGACTCTTCCAATGACGAGCTACGGCGCGTCATCGAGACGCACGGCATCATTGGCCGCAGCACCCTGATGATGGAAGTTGCCGACAAAATCCTTCGCTATGGCCGAACCGATCTGAACGTCCTTATCACCGGAGAAACGGGAACTGGTAAAAAACTCGTTGCCCAGGCCCTCCACGCCGTCAGCAAACGATCCAAGTATCAGTTCATCACCGTCGATATTCCCAATATCCCTCGCGAACTGTTCCAAAGCGAACTCTTCGGCCATGTTAAGGGAGCCTTCTCTGGCGCCATGGAACACAAACGAGGCTTGTTCCATCAGGCCCACAAGGGCACTCTTTTCATGGATGAGATTGGCGACATGCCGCTTGAGCTTCAAGCCAACCTCTTATTGCCTACCGAACAGAAAGCCGTGCGCCGCGTGGGTTCAGTGGAGACTGAGGATGTCGATATTCGATTCGTCAGCGCTACGGACCGCGACCTTGTTGGTGCCATGCAAGACGGACGTTTCCGCGAGCAACTGTATCATCGGCTGCGGGAGTGCGAGATTTTTATCCCCTCGCTGCGTGAACGGAAGGACGATATCCAGCTCATTCTCGACCATTATTTGGCTCGACACAACCGTGAAATGGGCGACCATAAAACAGTCGCACCTGCTGCCATGGACTACCTCATGGCATATGACTGGCCCGGTAATGTTCGGGAGTTGGCCAGCGTCCTTCGTGTGGCCCTGCAAACGACCGCTACGGATCAGCTGGAAGTAACCGATCTGCATCGCATTCTGGCTCGAAGTGTTACCCAATCAAGGCCAGGATTTACCACAACGTCGCACGCTTCCGCAGCTGCATCGATTGCCCCGGCACCCGCTCCCGCTGCCGCAAGCGCTGCAACAGCTCCTTCAGTATCAGCGAATGACACGGATATCCTATCTGCCGATCGTACCCTGCGTGACGATCTTGCCATGGTGGACCGTTTGAAGATCGAAAAGACCCTGGAACGCACGGCAGGCAACGTTTCCAAGGCCGCCGCCATTCTAGGCGTTAGCCGGGAAACCCTGCATAATAAAATCCGCAAATACGGAATCGACGTGCAGACCTACCGGACTCGCTAGCGAAACTATACGCCATTGTCAGTGAACAAAAGGGCCGGCACCACACGGGGTGCCGGCCCTTCATTGTATGTCTTGTGACAATGCCACCGTGCGTACGGTCAACGCTCCAGAAGGTGCCAGGCAAATCGGCGCCCTTTCCCTTGCATCATGGCCAACGATATCCACACCAGGGCTAGGTGCTCAATCGTCTCGAAGCGATTGCTGCCCCCAACGTCTTCACAAGAACCAAAACCAATGTCCAGGGCCAGCCGTTTGGCCATGGCCTTTGCTGTGGCATCATCACCGGCCATGAACATCGTTGCTCGCAGGTCGCCAAAGCTTGGATTTGCCATCACTTCGTAGCCCACCGTGTTGAAACACTTTGCGACGTGTGCTTTTGGCAACAGCGCCTGAAAACCATGTGTGCTCGTTGCATACCCTTCTGGTTTCATCGATACGCTGTTCATGGCGTCTATCACAACAAGACCGTCACTCACGGGTAAGAGAGCTTGAGCGATCTCCGTCGTTCCCGCTGGGCTGGCTGCAACGATCACGACGTCCGCGCCCGTAGCCTGCGCCGTCACATCACCGCGTTCTGCATATCGTATCGTGTGTCCACAACGCTCCAGCGATGTTCCCAGCGCCGTACCCACATTTCCTTTTCCTACAATGGCAATGATCATGTCTACGCTCCCTTGAATGGTAATTACACGCCCAACGCTTCCACCACCAGCCGCGCGGCTGCAGTGCCAGAGAACTGCTGTTGGCCAGTGATCAAACGTCCGTCACGAACCGCAAACGGACGGAACATTCCGCCCGTAATGAAGTTTGTTGCTGGATTCTTGCGAGCCTCCGTTTCAATTCGAAAAGGTTGGAGCCGCTGGCCTACAAAACTGTCGGCATAGTCTTCTTCCGCATCCGCAAATCCAGTCCACGTCTTCCCGTCTGCCAATAATGTACCGTCGGAAAGTCGCGTATCAAGCAACAAGCAGGTAGCATGGCATACGATTGCCACCACCGAACCTGACTCCCACGCCGTTCGCAGCGCAGACTGCACGACTTCGTTTCCTGGGAAGGTAACCATTGGCGCTTGGCCACCGACGAAGAACACGGCGTCATACTTCGTGACATCGATGGTTGCCAAGTCGACTGTATTGCCAAGGATTGCCGCATGCGATGGACTGGATAAAAATCCCAGTGAAAGAACGTCATGTGCCGAATAACCGCTTTCATGACGCGGATCGCTGAATGCATCGATTTCAATTGCACCGCCCAGTGGCGATGCAACGTCCATCGTATATCCTGCCTCCGAAAAAACATGCCACGGATGCGCCAGTTCCGCAATCCACATCCCCACCGGCCAACCGGTAATCGGGGAGACCGATGGGTTCGATGCAATCATGAGCACACGCTTGCGTAGCTCCGGATTGCGCATATTGATGTTTGCCGACATAAAGAGTCCTCTCTAGGGATGGAATATGTTCGTCTCGGAGAACGCGAACTTCCAGCTTATCATCCCTTGGGTCAAGTATGTACGATGAAGTGCCATACGCACCAAAAGGTGCATCTTTGGCAAAACCATACCCTTAGCGCGAAAGATTTTTATGCCTGATTTTATCTACAATGGCACAACCTATCACAATCCCGTAGAGTTTGTTCTTGATTTGTTGGGTGGGAAGTGGAAAATGCCCATCCTTTGGCGTTTGCGCGAACGATCCATGCGCTACGGCGAATTACGCGACGATATTCCTTCCATTACCACGAAGATGCTGACGCAGCAGCTGCGTGACTTGGAAAGGCATGGGTTTATTTCGCGTACTGTCCATCCTGTAGTACCTCCCCATGTTGACTATGCTTTGACGGAAAGGGGCCGTGGCACCATTCAAGTAATCAATAGTCTGCGGGACTACGGTTTGGTATTGATGGAGGAGGTATCCATTTCCATCCCTGCGAACACTTCGCGAAATAAGCGTAGTGCAGGCAAGCGCTTGTAGGTAAAATCCCATACATTGCCTTCGGTTTCCAGTGTTGTCGTTCACAATAGGTTGTACAGCGGTTTTTTCAAACCTTTCCTCGCGCCTCGATACCATGATGCCCCCCTCCCTCATACGATTGCTACTGACTCTCCTGCTTTTTATCGGAACGAGTATCGGTGGTTCGGCACAGTCGGTGTGCTATGACGACAAAGCCATCAGCACCGATCCAGCACGAGCCTCCAATCCGGAGTTTCCTGCAAAACGTAACATCGACCCCGTGCTCTTTGATTGGATGAGTGATCACTATCGGCTTAAGGTAGACTTTTTGCGCGACAGCACTGTTCGAAGCCCTTTCTTCGACTATGGCACGTCGGATTTTGTTTTCAGCACACATCGTGCCGCCGAGCATGGCTGGGAACTTGTGAAACAAGAAATGGGCATTCCATTTGATAGCCCAACCGCGCCATTCGTTTCTTCCATCAACGTTCCTGTTCTCATCCTATACAATCGCTACACGGCAGTATTGCGCGTGTTCTTCTACTTCGACACGGGCGACAGGAACTTCCCTGCGGCGGATCGTTTGCGGTTGTGGGTTCGATTCAACATGCCTCCAGGCAGCATCACACCTTCGACGTTGGATCTTGCTACGTCGACACGCAGCGAGCCCGTAAGGCCGTTGGACAGGTTTGTGCCCGAGCCTTTCTTTGCGCGCATATCGGCTTTTTACTGGTCCAGGCCGCAATGGCTCTATGCTGACTTTCCGATGATGTACGATCCATGCACGTGTATTTCTGCTGCTACCTTTTCCATTGGCCTCGACTATGTCGACGAACCCAGTATTTTCCGAACGACGACGGGATGGGAGCAGGTCTATTCACCGTATTCATCCGACCGACTGGAGATCAGCCATGAAGCGAATGTCGCCCTTGGTACGCGGCCTATGGCGAACGCCCCTTCTCTTGCAACATGGTCGTTCCAGTCACCGTTGCACCTTCGAACCATTGCACGGGGAACCTTCACGCGTGCTCGGCAGGTCGATTCCAGCCTTCCAGCTGATCTGCAACTCCGTTTCTCCGAAGGTTGGAACCAGCGTACCATCGCATTGGATAGCGTGACAAGACGTATGCAACGGCCTGGCTTTCTTGAAACCCCGCTAGCTGACGATCCTTATGTGACGGGTGCCGTCGAAAACATGGCCTACTTGACTGCGATGGGAGTTCGCCAAAAGAATCGGCAGGAGTGGTTGAGCGAGCCGATGGCCATCACAAGCAGCGATGAGTATGTGTCAACATACTCGATTGCCAGCACACCGAGAGAAGTCTCCGTGCATGTGCCGGGGTCGTTTCATGATCGGCCAGAAGAATCTCCGGATGTTTATCCGTACTACAACGAGCCGCTTGGCATCTTTAATCTGCTAACCACACCAACCGTTCTTGCATTCCGGACATCGAACGCAGTAGCACCTGCCACGGACACGGTAATGCTGAGAGTGGAGAACGTCCCGGAATTCGCTGTGAACGTCGCAGCAGGTTTTGATCCTGCACACGTGGACGTTCAGGCGGCATTGGTGCTTGAAAGTGATACTCCCCTTATTGGGGAAGGTTCAACGTTGTTGGCCGGGAACCCAGATGTGGAGATCGTCAGCGATCGTATGATTCGTACGCGCTACGTGCCGATTGGATGCCTTCCCAACGTCACCGCTTCATTTTCCCGCACATTGTGGGGGCCCGTAGCATCCGGTACCGTGGGCAGCTTTCCATCGCTATCTGGCTTGCGAGCCACGATTCGCATC
Organism: Candidatus Kapaibacterium sp.; assembly: GCA_025455735.1. Taxonomy (GTDB): domain Bacteria; phylum Bacteroidota; class Ignavibacteria; order Kapaibacteriales; family Kapaibacteriaceae; genus JALHPC01. The sequence goes on along the minus strand of JALOMA010000007.1, from coordinate 8,204 downwards.
GTTGCACGTTTAGTGATTCGTGACAAACCGGCCGACGTCCACAACGTGCTCTTTGTTGCCCGTTATCCTGTTCAGGTGGTACCTGTCGGGGCGTCCGAACGACACCGTGTTGCGCATGCAGGAGTGTCAGCAGAATGCGCCGCTGCAGGTGCACCGGTTGGTCGCCCTCGGATTGAGGCATTCTGCGCCTCGCAAGCGTATCTTCAGGGTCGCCGTTCGGGTGAACAACCCTCCGAAACCGAAGCTGGCTTCCCCCTACCAGAACCATTGGCAACGCTCTCAGTGCGGCCCAATCCTGCCATTGACTACATCGTGGTACGCTGTATGGTTTCAACCGATGGGCCAGCAACGTTCACCATCATGGATGCCCTGGGCCAACAGCATATCACCATCCAGCATGAAGTACGTGGTGGCGTACTCCTCGACGCGCCCATAGACGTTGGGTCGCTCGCGCCTGGCTGGTACACACTTCAGGTGGCGTCCGGCATCACCCGCCAGTCCATCCCGATATCGATTCAGCGCTAGCTACGGCCAAAATTGTGATGGCTGAATCCCCAATAGTCAAGCGATGTGGTGGGCAATGTCTAAAAGACCCCGCGCCATGGCGACATTGTGTACACGGATGACGGCGCATCCATGATGTAGGAGCAATGCATGAGTCATCATGGTTGCGGCGTCGCGTTGGGCTGCATCTTCGATTCCCGTCAATGCGCCAAGAAAACGCTTACGAGAAATCCCCAGCACGACGGGAGCCATCGCCACAAAGGTCGGAAGTGAGCGCAAGAGCGAAAGATTGTGCTCCAGCGTCTTTCCAAAACCGATGCCAGGGTCCAACCATACGTCTTGAATACCTGCCTCGCGTGCTGCGCTAAGGCGCTCAGCCAAAAAAGCCTGGACCTCTGCAACAACATCGTTGTAGTGGGGACGTTCCTGCATCGTTCTTGGTTGTCCACGCATGTGCATGGCGATGTAAGGCACGCCAAGTGAGGCTACCATTGAGAGCATTGTTTTATCGTGGGTGCCTGCCGTGACGTCATTAACGATTGACGCACCAGCCTCGACTGCGGCGTGAGCAACTCGCGATTTTGATGTATCGATACTAATGACGGCAGATGGTCTCGCAGCTCGAATGCCGCGAATGACGGGTATGGTACGCGCCAGTTCTTCCGTGGCATCTACTGGGCTGGCACCTGGCCGCGTACTCTCGCCTCCCACGTCAACGATATCAGCCCCTTCATCCAAAAGCCGAAGTGCATGCTCAACGGCATCTGTGGTGCCATACCATTGACCGCCGTCGGAGAAAGAATCGGGCGTAACATTTACAACGCCCATCAGGCGCGGCAGCGCTGTCGTTCCTCGCATCATGCGTCCGCAAAGCCCTGAAGCATGGCGTCCAATGCAGCCCGTGTGGACCCTCCAACGGGAACCATTGGCAAGCGCATTGTGAGCTCGCTGCCATGGAGCCGATGCATGATATACTTGACGGGGCCTGGATTGGACTCCAAGAAATTTGCCTTAAACCACGGCATAAGATGAGCTTGCTCAGAACGTGCAGTCGCAAGGTCGCCCTGCAACGCGGCATGGATCAGTCGCCGATAACGCACAGGTGCATAGTTGGAGATCACAGCGATCACGCCGCGGGCGCCACAGGCAATGGATGGCAGTGCCAATGAATCATCACCGGCAAGCACGGAAAAGTGTTCGGGGGCTTGGCCTGCGATATCGGAAATCTGCTCGAGATTTGCCGATGCTTCTTTCGTGGCCACGACATTCGGGCATGCAGAAGCAATCGCCAGTTGCGTCTCGGCCGTCATGTTGGTTCCAGTACGGCCAGGAACATTGTAGAGGATCTGGGGAACATCAACAGCGTCGGCAACGGCGCGATGATGGGCAACAATACCCTGCTGTGTAGGCTTGTTGTAGTACGGTGTTACAAGCAGCAGACCGTGTACTCCCAGACCAGCCGCTTGACGGCTGAGGGCGATGGTAGAGGCCGTGTCGTTGCTTCCGGTACCTGCTATGACGGTACCGTGCGAACCGAATGTCTGGAGAGCAATATCGAAGAGATGCAGCTTCTCGTCGGTCCGAAGCGTGGCACCTTCGCCTGTAGATCCACAGACGACCACACCGTCCACACCGGCAGCAACCTGATGTTCCAACAGCGTGCGAAAACAATCCACGTCCACGGAACCGTCCGGGCGCATTGGTGTAACAACGGCTGTAAATAGTCCGAATGGCTTCATGATAATACTCACAATACATCAACCGCGGATAGAGCGGCGCGACAATAAATACTCCCGCAATGCCACGTCGTAGGGCGTATCAGTAGCGATACGCACGTAGTCGACGTTCTGGTCATGGCACCCTTTTCGTATGGCAGCACAGAATTCATCCATGGCCTGCCGATAACTCCGTTTTATCTGGGCGGGTTGCGTTGAGAGTTCTTCACCAGTTTCGATATCGCGGAACACCGATGCGGTAGGAAAATCGAAGTCGATTTCCCGACGGTCCACAACATGCATGACAAGCACATCGTGCTTGTTATGACGGAAATGCTGGAGAGCTTGCAGGATGCGCAGGGGATCGTCAAAGAGATCGCTGATCAATACCACCATTCCACGGCGCCCCAGCTGTTCTGCCAGAACGTGGAGGGCTTCCGCCGTAGCCGTTCCCTTGGATGGTTCCACGGTTGCAAGTGTTGACAGTAGCTGTTGCACCCATGACAATCGCGACCGTGCAGGAAGGTAGGTGTGTAAGGACGTGTCATAGACGGCAAGGCCAGCCGCGTCTCGCTGCCGAAGCATCACATACATGATACATGCAGCCAACGTTGTTGCGTAATGGAACTTGCTGACGTTGCCATTGGAAGCATACGACATTGATGCTGAGGAGTCAACGACAACCGTGCATCGAAGATTTGTTTCGTCCTCGAATTGTTTGACGTAGAATCTGTCCGTACGTCCAAAGATGCGCCAGTCAATATGCTTGAGCTCATCGCCCATGCGGTATTGGCGATGCTCCGAGAACTCGGCAGAGAATCCATGAAAGGGCGATCGGTGCAACCCGGTAATAAATCCTTCCACGACCTTACGCGCACGCAGCTCAAGCGTGCCGAGGCGGGCAATGACGTCGGGTTTGTGTGGTGCGGCAGGTGTGGACATGGGAGGAGGAAAAGCGTGCGTCCACCCGACGAATCTTACTCGTTATTCGTGCGAAGGTCGAAATACGTCGAGTGCAGGAGAGCAAAGCGCACCAAACCAGCAGCGTTATTGACGCCAAGCTTGTCCATGATGCGTGCGCGGTGGGTTTCTACCGTCCGTGGCGAAATAAAGAGCTTCTTGGCAATATCCTGGCTGGTAAGCCCTTTGGCCACGAGGGCGACAATTTCTTCTTCCCGTTTGGTAAGGGATATTGGCGGCTGATTGTCCGCCTGCGCTTGGGCCTTACCCTCCAGCTGGTTAATGATGGTACGCGAGAACACGCGTTCACCCAATGTTACCGTGCGAATACTCTCCGCGAGTTCCTGCCCACCTACTTCTTTGCTGAGGTAACCGTCGGCACCAGCGAACAAGGCACGCTCAACCTGCTTTTCATCATCGGAAGAGCTCAGCATGATGACGTAAACGTCAGGTGCTTCCGCCTTGATCTTCTGTGCCGCTTCGATGCCCGTCATTGTGGGCATCTGCACATCCAGAAGAACAACGTTTGGTTTTAGTGAACGTGCCAGATCCAATGCCTGGCCGCCATGGACGGCTTCGGCAATGATCTCAATATCGTGAGATCCGGAGAGAAGGCGGCGAATGCCAATCCTCGAGATTTCATGATCGTCGGCGATGATGACCCTTATTGGGGCACCGGTCTTATGGTACGAATCGTAACTCATGCGCTGGCGTCTGTTCCCTTATCTCGACGGTATGTTCCGAAAATACGAAATGCACGCGTACACCACCGTGCTGGGCAGAAACGCACTACAGGAAATTTCGTAACCGTGCACAATCAGCAAGCCAAACGTCAGCAGATGCGTCACTGGGCATCCGCCAGTCTGCTCGTGGCGACAACGCAACCGAGCCAATCTTGACGCCATCGGGCATGGCGCTGCGTTTGAACTGCTGACTAAAAAATCGGCGGATGAATGTCTCCAACCACCGCATCATATCGTGCGGGGCGTACACGCCATGAAATGCATGCAATGCGAGAATACCTACGTTCAGTGGACGTGTTCGGTTCCTGATCAAGTGCCACAGGAAAAAATCATGAACTTCATATGGTCCCAGGACAGCCTCCGTCTGCTGTGCTATCGTGCCATCGGCTGCAGGTGGCAAGAGCTCGGGTGACACGGGCGTGTCGAGGATGTCCGTCAACACGGCATGCACGTCATGGTGCCGCTTGGCATACTGTTCGATGACGTATCGCACAAGCGTTTTGGGAACTCCACTGTTCACACCATACATCGACATTTGGTCCGCATTGTACGTACACCATCCCAACGCTAGCTCGCTTAGGTCGCCGGTACCGATGACAAGGCCCCCTACCGAATTTGCAAGGTCCATCAGAATCTGTGTTCGCTCCCGGGCCTGGCTGTTCTCATACGTGACGTCGTGGACGGAGGCGTCATGGCCAATGTCGTTGAAATGGTGGAGTACGGCCTGGTCGATGGGAATAGTGCGCAGCTGGGCACCAAGGACACGTGCCAGGGTATCGGCATTGGACCGTGTGCGGTCCGTAGTGCCAAATCCCGGCATGGATACGGCCAGAATACGGCTTGTGGGCCACTGAAGCTCGGCACAGGCCTCGGCACAGACGAGCAGGGCAAGCGTTGAGTCCAGCCCCCCCGATAACCCCAGCACCATCGTGCTGGCACCAGAACGACGCATCCGCGTCACCAACCCCATCGTCTGGATGCGCAGCACATCCTGGGCTCGCTGTCCCCGCTCGTGAACATCCGCTGGTACGAAGGGATGGCGTGGAACCAGACGACGAATGGAATCCAACGGCTGATGGCCAATGGTGACCGATACGGCGCGGATTGGGTGAGCGCTTGCATACCGGAAGGACGTGGACTGCATTCGTAGGGCAAGGATACGGTCGAGGTCGACATCGGCAATGGTCCTTCCAGATGCTGTCTGCAAGGGAGCATCCTGTGCAAGAAGATCGCCACATTCGGCAATCAGACGGTGTCCGCCATAGACGGTATCCGTCGTACTCTCGCCACTTCCAGCCGACGTATACACGTAGGCCGAATACGTCCGCGCAGACTGTTGCGTCACGAGTGCCCGACGGTATTCGGCCTTGCCGATCGTTTCATTACTGGCAGACGGGTTGACGATAATGGTTGCTCCAGCGCAGGCAAGAGAACTACTTACCGGGTGCACCGTCCACAGGTCTTCGCAAATCTCCACGCCCACGCGGCAGCGTTCATCGGCCGAATCAGCAAATACGAGATACGTATCAACGGGGACGGACCGACCAAAGAGCTGAACGTGCTGCTGCGTGCACTCCGCACCACTCCGGAACCACCGCTGTTCGTAGTATTCCTGCCCCTCGGGTAAGGTCCTCTTTAGCACGATACCCGCCACATGTCCGCTAGTCACAACCGCTGCGGCATTGTAGACAGAACTTTCCAACCGCAGTGGCAACCCCACTATGATAAGGGGGCCGTGGCCCAAGGAAGCACTCCACGCTACGATGGATTCCAGTCCCGCCAGGGCGGCATGTAGCAAGACCGGCGCCGAAAAGAGGTCGCCACAGGTATACCCCGTAATGGCCAGCTCCGGAAGCACGATAATGTCGGCACCTTCCTGCCGTGCCTCTTGGGCGGCGTGGAGGATGCACTGCACGTTGGCATCAACGTTGGCAGGTACCACGTCGGGCGTAACTGCCGCTACGCGGCGATACTGGAGCAGTGCGGATGGCGGCGTCATAAGCTGTCGGCGATGGCCAGAATGGTCTTTCGCAGTTTGTCCGCCTGGCCCCCCGTCCCAAAGAAGGACTCGTCGGCCTTCTGCACGGCTTTGGCACCCTTGCGCATGATGTTCTGACCTTCTTTGGTGAGCTCCACGCTGCGGGCACGGGTGTCCTTGGGATGCTCATTCCTGCTGACCAATCCACGTTCTTCAAGGAGGCGCAGGGTTTTCGACGTCATCATGACGTCGGCCCTGCTGGCCTTCGAAACGCGGGTCTGGGTAATTGGGTCGCCCTGTTCGCTTAGCTGGGCGATTGCTGCCAACATGACGTATTGCATGTGGTTGATCGCAAGGTCCGAAAGGGCCTCGTTGATTGCCCTCTCCCATTGATTGGCCACGTGCCAGATGGCGTGGCCAAGACCGAAGGCATCGACGTCGGGACGTGACGGTCGTTTTTTGCTCATGGCTTACCTGGAATTACTGCGTGGGTGATGCTGGCAAATCTACAATGCTGCATCGGAACCGGTCAGCCAGAACGGATATTCACCGTGTTTAGTTTAACGAGCGTTAGTAATGAACGCTATCAACGGTCAAGCCAGCGTTTGAAGCCCGAGACGCGCTCGCGGGAAACGGTCACGTCGTGCGGAGCTGAAGGTTTGACGTGCAACCGAAGTGTGCCGTTAAAGAGGGCAGCAGAACTTTGGATGGCGTCGAATCGCACGATGTACTTGCGATTGACGCGGAAGAACCGGCGTGGGTCAAAGGAGTGTTCCAACTGATCCAGGGTTTCGTCAACGATATGGCGGCGCCCAGTCACGGTTACCACGTGCGTGAGTTTGTTTTCGGAATAGGCAAAGGCGATGTCGGTAACGGCGATACTGACCAGCTGGTCCCCGGCTTCCACAAGCAGACGCTCGCGGAAGACGTCCTTGGGTTCAACGAGTTTGCGGACTTCAGCCAGGATGGAAGAGGTATCAACGCCACCAAAGATTGCCTTGAGTGCCTGATACTTGTCCAAGGCCCGCGCCAGATCAGCGGTCTGAATCGGCTTCAGGAGATAGTCGATGCTGTTGAGCGTAAAGGCCTGAATGGCATATTCATCGTACGACGTGGTGAACACCACGGGCCAGCGCAGGGGGACAGCTTCGGAAATGTCGAAGGTCGTTCCATCACCCAGACGGATGTCGGCAAGGATAACGTCGATGGTGTCGTTGGCGTGGTTGTTAAACCAGTCAACGGATTCTTCCACACTAGCCAGGGTGGCAACGATGGTGGCATCGGGCCGTACTTCGGCGATGCGGCTGTGAAGCCAACGTTGTGCGGGCCGTTCGTCTTCAATGATGACGATGTTCACGCCTGAGACTCCTTTTGCTGGGGGATAAGCGGAATGGCTACGGTAAAGCTCATTTCATCTTCACTGATGATGGGCATACGACCATCCAGCAGCCGATAGCGCTGCCGTAGGTTATCCAAGCCCATCCCGGTAGAGGCATGCCTTTCGGCGCCGTAACGCCTGCGGCGCTGATTGCGAACGATGAGGTGTCCGTCTTCGGCCGGTCCGTCCACACGTATCTCCACGCGCAAGGGGTGGGTCATGCTGTAGGCGTTATGCTTGACGGCGTTCTCCACAAGCAGCTGCAGGGCCAGGGGCGGTAGGCCGGATTGGTGATACTCATCGGGCACATCCACATCCAGCACCACGGTACCGTCCACGCGGGCATGCAACAGGTAGGCATACGATTGCAGGAACCCAAGCTCGTCCGCTACGCTGACGACGTCATGCTGACGATGCTTGAGTACGTACCGATACATGCGGGCAAGATGGTCGATGAAGGGTTGGGCTGTGGCATCGCCTTCGGCCACGAGTGCCGAGAGCGTGGTGAGCGAATTGAACAGGAAGTGAGGGTCCAACTGGGCACGCAAGGCATCAAGCTGCCATTGCATGATCCGTCGCTCGAGTTCATCCTGCTGTTCCAACTGGCGCAGCCAGTTATTCAGGAAATACAGCCCCGTGTAGCCAGCCGTGATCAGCCCCGACAACAAAAACGCTACCACGACGCCTTGCCGCGTCAGGAATGCCGTAATCGGTATGCCGATCGCCCAATGGAAGAGCTTCGTGACAACGGCCAGCGTGGAAATATTCCCGAACATGGCCAATAGGAATTGTGTTGCCAGGCGCCGCCGAGGGTTCTCAAGGAAGGGGACGTATTGGTCCAGGATGCGGAAGAGCAGGACGTTCAACCCATACAAGGCATAGCCAACAAGCAGCGATCCCAAGAGATGTGCGCTGATACCAACCAA
>JALOMA010000103.1 GCA_025455735.1 Candidatus Kapaibacterium sp. | reverse complement strand
TCCGACGTTTACCGCCCTGGCAGCGCATGTTGCCGATGTCGCGGATAGGCTTTCCAGTGGGGCGTCGGGTGTGGTTACGAGCATCAATGAACAGTCTGGGCCTATTTGGTTTCGCGGTGAGAACGGCATCACAGTTCGGAAGGATTCCACGACGTTCACCATCGCAGGTGTTGGGGGCGGGCAGCATCTGTCGGGTGTCATTATGGGGTCCGGTAGTGCCGACTACGACATCGAGCTACCCGCCTTGCCGTTGCATCCCCATGACGTGGTGGTCTCGATAGAATCACCGAACACAACAATTCTGGCACATGTCGTTGCCATTCTACCCATGCTGCCAGGCATTCGCATTCGTGCTTCGGCCTACGTTCTGCCGGAGGAGCGTATTCACTGGTACATGATTCGACGATAATACCCATCCACGTACATTTTCCACTATCTCCCGGAGCACGTCCCATGCGTCCTAACAAGGGATTCTACCTGCCGCTGTTTCTTTCGGCACCAGTTCTCATGGTGCTTTCGTCGCTCTGCGCACGAGCGCAGAGCTTTACAACATCGTTGTTGAACATTCGGAATCAAACGGGTCAGGTAATCACACTATCGAACCCGAGCACTACCTCGGCCCCGTATCGCATCGATCTACCGCCATCGCCCGGTGTAGATGGCCAAGTGTTACGGGTGACTGCCCTAACGGGGGGCGTCGTAAACACGGCATGGTCCGATGCTGCATTCTGGGGACTCACCGGCAGTGTCATTGGTAGTGCTGGCACAGGCGTTGGGCAAGCGTACGTTGGTACCGCGAATCCTCAGGATGTCGTTGTTGCTACTGGAGCTACGGAACGGATGCGCATCCTTGGAGTTGCCGGACCTGGCGCTGGTAATGTTGGTATAGGTACAGCAACGCCTGCATCAATCCTTGATGTTCGCGGTACGATCACGTTGTCATCCAACGGCCCAGCCTCAGGACTTGTATTTGCTGAACCGAGCGCCGATGGATCCAACACAACGACGATCCGCGCCGGAGTACAGAGCACGAACATTGAATATACGCTGCCTGCACAGGGGCCAGCTGCCGATGGTATGGTTCTCTCGGCAAATGCAACGGGTGAAATGTCGTGGACCCAACCAGTTGCCAGTATTGGGCGCGGGCTCTTCCAGCCAGTCAACGGAACGTATGTACACGTCATCAACACCGGAGCATATGACGTCCGACCTGGTGATGTCGCCGTCGTTTCGGTGATTAGTACACCAGGCACAACCATTGCTTCAACGATTACCGGCGTTGATGCTGTTGCAAACACGATTACTGTGGAAACATCCTTGCCAATTGCCGATACGGATCGAATCACATGGATTGTCTTGCCGCAATAAGAGTCAGTTGCTTGCCTTCAATTATCTGCCTCCTGCTCGTTACCTGTACCGCGTCGTTATGGTGTCAGTCATTTTCGGCTGGCACCATCCTTGTGCAAGGGACAGCAGCATTTAATGGCATTGACGGTGCATACATAGGGACGACAAGCACCATGCCGTTGATCATCGCCAACGCGTCCGCCATTGGGCAACCACTGCGGCTGCAGGCGGGTCCTCGGGGCACCTTGGTAGGTCTGGAGTTGTCGTCAGCTGCAGGAATGAGCATAACATCGGTCGCCAATGGCCTCGGAACTGGAATCCGAATTGGAGGTCCCAATGGAACGGGGCGACCAACAGTTGCAACAGGGATAGATATTGTAGGGGGAACCGGTCTGCGATACAATGCATTGGTAGCAGGCCAGGGTACGGCCGTTGATATTGGTTCTACGATGTCGCCCCAACGCGGTATCGACATTACCGTAAGTGGGAACTCCAGCGTCGGTCTCACAGCACGCTCAAATCTTCTTGGAGTTGGCATCGTTGGTGTGTCGCGGTCTGGAACAACGGAGGAGCCAACACTCCGTCCCCGAACTGGAGTCCACGGCCATGCGGCAAGCAATAGTGCTGTGGCTGCCGACAATATTGCCGGAGTACTCGGCACCGTACTGCGTGGCGGCGTCGGTGGATCCGCGACCGTATCCATTGCAGTGGATGGGCTTGCAGAAGGACTGTCAACCGCCAACGCGGGACTTTCCATTGGCGTTCGGGGCCGTGCCATTTCCAGCAATGTTGGATCGGCGCTGGCCATTGGCGGCTTATTTGAAGCGTCGCCTTCGATGCCACATCTTGCCGTGGCTGCTCGTCGCGGAAATACCTACCTTGGTAGCGCCATCCATGACCGTCCACCAGGACTTCCCACCATTGCTGGCGGATTGGATAGTATCAATATGTCGACAACATGGATGTTCCGCGCACGCATTAGCGGAAGTCTGTCGCTTATTGGAGCATCAGCTGCTGAGGTTGCCATTGTTCCACCAACAAGCGGACGTTACACTCTCCGACTACCCACCTCCATGCCAATCGAGGGCGATGCCCTCATTGCTGATGAGAGAATAGGTGACACGATATCACTCTCTTGGCGAGGACATGCCGCTGCCTATCCTTGGAATCTCGTGCCTGGCGTGGACTTCATTGGTGCTCTGCCGACAAACGCTTCCATCATACGCATTGTTGTGCCTGTTGCTGGCGGTACGATTATTGGGATACAGGCTCCTCCCAGGCCTGTGATGGTAACTGTTGTATCTCTAGGAGGCCCGCTTACACTGGTGAACGAGTCCCTTGCAGTGGCTGCCGAAAATCGTATTGTTTCGTTCACTGGTGCCAACTGCGTCACGGATGGCGACGCATCTGCCACATTATGGTATGATGATGCATCCGATCGGTGGAGACTCATTACCTTCAATCCATGAACATGGTTGTCACGAATATCGCCGCCATCGCCTTGCTTTTTGTGACCGCTCATTGGTTACAGGCGCAAGTTCGAATAGCAGGTCAGGTGAATTTCCACGCAGCAGTTCTCGGCATTGATTCCTGTCGCAACCTCGTGGTACTGGATCGTGGCTTAGGGCCAGCATTTAAGACTGGGGATCGCATTCTTTTGCATCAAGCATACGGTGTGGTCCTCGATACGGCCCTACCGAATGACAACAGTGTTGTGGATCGGGCGGACGCAGGGAAACATCAGTTTACGGCGGTAGCCAGTGTGCGTGGTGACACATTGGTGCTCTCTGATGAAGTGACAAGGTTTTCGTCGACTGACGGTCTTCAGTGTATTCGTGTCATTCAGGCAGCCACTGCGGTCATTCAGCCTACCGCCACCGTCGTACCGTGGAATGGGCGATCTGGAGGCATCGCTGTCATCGAATGCACGGATACACTAACGTTGGACGGCAGACTGTCTGCCAGCGGTTGTGGATTCCGCGGTGGCAGCGTCAGCGTAAATGCGGCATTTGACAATGTCTCCGATGGAAACGTCGATGAGCAATCAGGAAGATCGGCCCCAAAAGGGGAGTCTGCCGCACGGCTCATCGTCGGAAACGCTGGCGGAAGAGCACCTTGGGCAAACGGTGGTGGCGGTGGCAACGGCAGGAACACCGGAGGTGGTGGTGGGGCCCTTGCGTCGCAAGGAGGAAATGGCGGGGACCAGACGTCGGAGGTAGGTAGGGCACCACTTGGTGGTCAAGGCGGACGTTCGATCGTAAACCCAATAGCGGAAACCAGGCTACATTTTGGTGCAGGTGGCGGAGGAGGGCATCAGAACGACAATCTTGGAAGCAGTGGTGGACGTGGCGGTGGCCTCATCATTCTACGCGCTCCAATCATAGTGGTAACATCTCGCGGCGCTCTGGAAAGCAATGGCGTGGATGCCGACACAGCTCTTCAAGATGGAGCGGGCGGAGGCGGGGCAGGCGGCACCATCGTCCTTGATGTAGATTCCGTAATTGGAGTACTGACGATCACGGCTCGTGGAGGCAATGGCGGACACGTTCTCTCGGAGTTCGCGTGCTATGGTCCAGGAGGAGGCGGTAGTGGAGGCGTCATTGCCACTCCGACGACGGCGCGTTTGGACGTGCGTACGCTTACGTCAGTGGTTGCGGGAGGTTCATCCGGGCGCGCAGTGAGTCCTCCTCGCGATTGTCCAAGTGATCTCAACTACGGTGCAACGCCTGGTGAAGGCGGATATGTTGGCACGATGCCAGCTTTGACTGACTATCGAATTAGCCGGCCGGCACCGAACGTGAAGCCATCGGATACCGTTGTCTGCCGAGGCCAATCTGCGGAGATCGCTATTACCGGTGGTGTTCTGGTAGGCGTGCAGCCGTCCTCACTCGTACAATCGCAATCAGGAACAGGCTTCCTGACAACACCAATATTCACGGACACGACGTTCCTGGTGACTGTAACGTCTGGTCGAAGCGGTTGCTTCCAGGAACGTCTGGTTCGTATTCGTACACAGCAGCCCGATGTCTCCCGCACGTCACTCGTTATGGACTCCATCATCTGCCTTGGCCAACGCTCGAGGCTATCGCTCCGCGGGATGGCCAACCTGAACGTTGATATCAGTAGTCTTCGTGGAAATGTGATATCCAAACTGTCGGACTCCACGTTTGACGTTGAGGGCACCAGTGTTGGTCGAGACGAACTTCAGCTACGTTTCGCCGATTCTGCTGGCTGCAGCGTCAATATTCGGACAGAGCTAATCGTTTCCGACACAACGCCGACGCCTCCATCGACAGAGGTCGTGCTTTGTAAAGACTCCATCGAGTTGGATGCCGGAGATGGTTACGCTTCTTATCGTTGGTCCACAGGCGATACGACTCGTCGCGTCGTTGTTTCGTCTCCTGGACTATACAATGTTACAGTCGCTTTGCCTCTCCTGTGTCCTGCAAGAGCGGATATTCGTGTACTGCCGTTTGCATCAACAATGGTTACGCTCAATGTATCGCGTACGGTGTTGGTTGGTGATAACGATACGATTGTTGTCGTCCCTGAGGGAGCCCAAGGAACCTATCGATGGAACAACGGCGAGTCCGGCGATTCCTTGCGTGTTACGAACGAGGGTTTGGTCTGGGTAATCGTGACCACGCCAGAGGGATGCACGGTATCATCGGACACGATCATGATAACACGTCAGCGTCTTGCGGCTCAGATACGTCTTAGCAATGTCGACACGATTCGGTACAAGCCTGGCGACCGTGGGATGCTTCCCTTGAGCGTACGGCATGTGGTGCCTGCAAGCCGAGATGTAATCATCACGGTTGTTGTGCGGGTATCACTTGGCAGCCTTGTGCCGGACCAACGACGGAGCATCGAAATCAGTGATGGTGCCAGGATTGTTGACGAGTTGATATCCATCAATGGTCTCTCAGGCTTTGCGGAAGTTCACATGGATGTGTGGATGCCTCAAGATCAGCAGGTGGCAACCATTCTCGTGCCGTACATTGGCGTACTCGGAACGGATAGTGTCTCCAATATCTCGATCGTTTCGTGTATACCAGCGTCATTGGACGTCAGTTGCGAACGCGATGCTGATGGTTTGGTCATCAACGATGCAATGTGTCGGGAGGGTGGTCTTCGGCGTTTCGACCCGAAACGAACGCTACAACGATTGGACTTGATTCAGCCTGGCATCGTGGCGATAGTGGGTTCGGATGAGGTAGCGAGCATCGCATGTCATGATGTCCTTGGCAGGATATCTCCCACTCGGTATCAAGCGGAACATCGACGGGCTGAACGCTTGGATCGTTCTGCAGGAATGTACTGGTGGGTTGTTCGTCTCAGCAGTGGGCTAATCCTTGTACGTCAGGAGATTTCATCGCCGTGGTAACGCGGCGTGGTCCTTTGTTTGATTGCGCAGAAGAAGAGCCTGCACCGTACCTGACTGCCATTGCTCTGCAAGGGAAGCTGGCACAACACCTGGGCCATTCGATACATTGCCAAGAAGCACATCGACGTCACCATCGCCGTCGGCATCGGCAGCACCCAGAACCAACCACCGTCCATCAAGTGATCCCGGTACCTCGTTGGGAATGAAGGTACCATCAGTTTGTGCTTCCCAAAGTAGGAGTGCTTCCGCTGGACTGCTCTTGTAGTCGGGGAAATAGGCAATCGTGAGGATGTCAATGTCGCCGTCGCCATCAAAGTCCACTGGTGCAGCACCGTAACACCCATGCACGGCTAGGAATGTCTGCTGCTTGAATTCCCATTGACCCTGATTTATGAAGATACGAACGCCATGATAGGGCTTGAGCGGTGGCTGTTCGTAGTCGCCGTTGTCGCCATTGGTCACGATAATGTCCACCATACCATCGTTGTTCATATCATGAAGGACGACTGAACTCGACCCGAATGCTGGATGGAAGGCCAGGAGTTCTCGTTCTTCGAACCGCCCTTGCCCTTGATTGATGAACACGAGGATACGTTCACGAGCCTGGGCGAGCAGCACCACGATGTCCGGCCTGCCGTCTCCGTTCATATCGCGTATATGTGTACGAATTGCTCCTGGTGTCCCCACCAATTCATGATATGTGAAGCCACCCTTAGGGCGCTGTTGGTACCAGCCCATGCGGCCGAGTGAGTTTCCGAACTCACACACCACGAATTCCTTGGTTCCATCGCCATCAAGGTCAGCAACATTGACATGGGTTGGCCTCCGGAGTCCTTTGAGAACGATAACGGGCTTTTGCGAGCGCCGTTCAAGGTCAACCATCCATAGTTTTCCAACTGCGGAATCATGCGGCCATAAGATGCCCATATCCGTGATGTATGCCTTGGTACCATCGACATGCACGGCTGAGGGAGGGCCGTGAAGTTGGAACGTAAACTCTGGACCGGACGCTGGCATCAACTGTACGGAGTTGTTTGTTCCGCTGCCAAGAATCCTTGTGCCGTTGGCGAGGATATCTGCAAAGACCGTCATTGGTGGTGAAGCAGGGCTATTTATCGTCTCTGCGGCAAACAACTTCGACGGCGGACGAATAGGGGGCCTTGATGCGGGTTCCAACGTACTTGGGGCATTTTTGAGGTACCAAGAGGCAATATCGAACCAATCCTCTTCCGTGATCGAAGGGTGAAGCGGATAGAAGGCTCGCAAATCATGCTCCATGGGGCCAAGGTCCTTGACAGGAGAGAGGCCCATGTACTTTCGCATCAGGGGAAAGACCTTGCTAACCCATGTAGCTTTATCGAGAACGTTCGGTTCTGGTTGTATGTGGCACGAGCCACAAATCGAGGTTGCCAACGTCTTCCCGCGTTCGTCGTTGGCGTATCCAGCGTGTACACCAACGACGAAACACAGGAACAGTGTTAATCCAGTCAGGATAGTCCGCATCTGTTGAAAATGTAATCTACATTCTTGCCCATGGTTGAGCCGTCGAAGAGGGCATCGAGTTCAGCGGCTGTTAACTGTTCCATGATCTCGGTATCGGAGGCCAACGTATCGCGCAGAGGAACCTTTGTCTGCCAGGTTGTCATCGCATTCCGCTGAACCATTTTGTAGGCGTCTTCGCGAGTAATTCCCTTGCGTACGAGTGCGAGAAGCACCGTCTGCGAGAATGGCAGGCCATGAGTGCGTTCAAGATTCTTCTTCATGGCTTCGGGATACACAAGCAATTTGTCAACCAGGCCAGTTGCAAGATGGAGCATGTAGTCCAGAGCAATGGTAGAGTCGGGACAGATTACCCGTTCCACAGAACTGTGCGATATATCTCGTTCATGCCACAGGGCATTGTTCTCCAGCGCAGCCATTGCATTGCCTCGAAGTAGGCGCGCCAGTCCGCAGAGCCTTTCGCTAACAATGGGATTCCTCTTGTGCGGCATGGCTGAAGATCCCTTTTGCCCGGGAGAGAAGTACTCTTCGGCCTCCAGCACTTCTGTTCTTTGTAGATGGCGCACCTCCGTTCCTACTTTCTCCAAGAAGGCTCCAATCAGGGCAAGAGTGGAAAGGAACTCGGCATGCCTGTCTCGTTGGATCACTTGCGTGCTGACGGGCGCTGGTCTTAGGCCTAGTTTCTCGCAAACATACTCTTCCACGAAGGGTGACAAGTGCTCGAACGTGCCTACGGCACCGCTGATCTGCCCGTAGGCAATTGTTTCAATAGCACGTTCCAAACGAACGATCGAACGCTTACACTCCTCGTACCACAATGCAAGCTTCAATCCAAACGTGGTGGGCTCGGCATGGATACCATGCGATCTGCCAATGCAGATGGTGTATTTGAACTCCTTCGCTCGCCGCGCAAGGATATCTCGTAGGGCAAGAAGATCTGCCAGGATGAGTTCGCCAGCTTGTTTGAGCTGCACTGCGAGGCAGGTGTCCAAGACGTCGCTGGACGTCATGCCCATGTGGATGAATCTGGAGGTTGGGCCAACGTATTCAGCAACGTTCGTTGTGAAGGCAATGACGTCGTGTTTGGTGGTCTCTTCGATTTCAAGAATGCGAGCTACATCAAATCGGGCCTTTTCTCGAATCTCCACGACTGCTTCGTGGGGAATAGCTCCGAGCTGTGCCTGAGCTTCGCACGCAAGGATCTCGATTTCAAGCCAGATGGAGTATTTATTCTGGTCGGACCAGATGGCTCCCATATCAGGGCGCGTGTACCGTTCAATCATACGTAGTGTGCGCCGATGGCGCTGATGGTGGATAGTCCGTGTTGGAGAACGTCAGGGGCGCAAAACTACGGTCAATGACGATTCCACACCCTTCCTATCCACTGCAACAGTTCGATTGTTGTGTGGTGATGGGGGAGTAACAGTCATTCGTACGAACAGTTACAGAAGCTGATGTATTTTACCACTATGACGTACACTGGTTTGAACCTCTTACGATGGTTGCTGCTGCCGATGCTGATAGTAGTATTGGCCTCACCTATATCCAAGTGCCGCACACGAACCATTGGTGCTGCAGCCGAATACCGTTCGCTGGCAGAGGCTGCGCGTGATGCCCAGCCGGGCGATACGCTGCTTATCGTCGACCGCGAGCATAGGGATGAATCCACGGTTGATCGGTTGCGCGGCACAGCTGCCGCATGGATCACAGTGCGTGGTATTCATCGAGATAGTACGTCGATCGTTGGTGGGCGAGGATTGCAGTTTATTGACCCCGTGTACCTCCGAATTGAGCACGTGACGATGATCGGCCAGGAGTCGAATAGCATCAACATCGACGACGGTGGTACGTTCGATACGCCGGCCCACCACATCGAAGTCCGTGAGTGCGGGTTCTTCGGAACAGGTGATGCCACGGAAAACATAGACCTACTCAAGATGTCGGGTGTTGATACATTCTTGATTGAAAACATCGAGATGGCGGGCGGTAGCTCTGGTGGGAGCGGCATCGACATGGTCGGATGTCACGATGGCACCATCCGCACGTCGATTTTTCGAAGTATGGGAAGCAATGCAATCCAGGCGAAAGGTGGAACCGCACGACTGGTCATCCAGGGTAATGTATTCGCCAATGCTGGAGCGCGAGCAATAAACTGCGGTGGATCTACAGGCTATGCGTTCTTCCGTCCTCAGAATGCACCGCACGAAGCCGCTGACCTTCTCGTTGCTGCAAACGTGTTCGTGGGAGGCACGACGTCCGTAGCTTATGTGGGATGCGAACGTGTGGACGTCGTTAACAACACAATGCTGTATCAAACCAGATGGGTGGCTAGAGTCCTTCAGGAAACCGTTGACCCGCAACGTTTCGTACCATGCCGCAACAACAGCTTCCGGAATAATATCGTGGTGTTCGACAATCGCATAACGACAACACTGAATCTTGGAGCAAATACTGCCCCCGAGACGTTCACGTTTTCCAACAACCTCTGGTACCGGGCTGATGATCCATCTCGGTCCCAACCTGTGCTTCCCGTCACGGAAACGGGAAGCGTCATCGGCAGAGATCCTGCTGTGATTTCGATGGTAGACCTACGCGTTGACCTTCCCGAGACCAGCCCTGCAGTTGGTGCCGGCCTGCCATTCCCTGGAGTTACGACGGACCTTTTGGGACGCTCCTTTGCCAATCCCCCCAGTATCGGAGCCTCGGAAGGGGGCCGCGGTACAACGTCGGTGGACCTCCATGGGGGACCGTATCGGATCCATGAAGAAGCTTCCCGATTCATGCTCTTCAGTCTGGATGGTGTGCTCCTCGCTACTGTGGATCATCCGTCGCAGCTAGCTGGAGTTGTGTCAGGCCTGGCTTGTCAACCCATTCTTGCCGTCGATCGAACGTCTGCCCAATCAAGAATCATCACATCGTGCCACTGATGGGCAAGCTGTAACAGCCTACATGCGCGGCTTGGGTTTGCTTCCCACGAAGTCCTGCCGATAGTCCGGCTGGTAAGTGGCAACATCTGTCCACGGTGTTCCTGCATCGATTGCCGAACAGGCATATTCGGCTATCCAGCGTGACGACAGGAACTCTACTCCCAACGAAGCTCGTTGTGCGATCGTTGTAGCGGAGGGACCTACCACTGCCATGTCATCCGATACACCGTTGCGCGCTTCGGCGCTGGGAATTGCCTGAACCTCTCCCATGGGGCTACCATCGGCCCCGAACGTGCCAACATAGACGAGGTCACGATTGGCCGCAATGGCCGTCATGATCAATCGTGGAGGCTCACCTGCGCGTCGTGCACAAGCAAGGGCAAGCGCGCTGGACGTTGGTACCGCCAAAAGGGAAATCCGACCGTCGAAACAAAGCCCCTTTGCAAAAGACGCACCAATACGCAATCCCGTGAACGAGCCGGGGCCTGATGACAAGGCAATAGCGCCAACTGAATCAAAGGTGCATCTTGCAAGTCCCAAAGCCGTTTCCACGATTGTGACAATCGCCTCCTCATGGATGGC
>JALOMA010000102.1 GCA_025455735.1 Candidatus Kapaibacterium sp. | reverse complement strand
CCGCACAAGCAGTCTGACTGGTCATGGCCATGTTGGCAAGAAAGCCAACAGCACATCCCCCAGGAATGAGCGCCCACCGCACTGCCCGTAGCGGGCGCACAAGCAGCCGCACCATGTGAGCGTCACATTCCGTTACCTTCAGCACCCAAGCATATCCCAAGGCAGAACAGATGGGGCCGATGATATCGCCACGAGAAAGATATTTCTGAAACGTATCGAACACCGACTCCGGCCGGCCGGCAATACTCACCAATACAAGGCCAGCGGCAAAGAGCACAAACCGGACGTCGAAGCCACGTCGAATGCAGACGATGGCTGCGCATGCCACGATTCCCGCGGCCCAGAGATAGGCTGCCGTCATGCTACGGACATGCTCTCGGCGTCCCAGGTCAGGACATGGTCCACCAAGCCCGTTAGAGCAGGACGTACAACATCTGGCGCTCCACATAGGCCAAGGAACCAACGCTCCGTACTGAAGTATCGGGATGCCACGTCGTGCAGATCTTCAAGGGCTAGTTGTTGCAGCCGTTGCACATACGTTTCGTAGTACCGTTCAGGCAACGCATAGCGCACTTGATTCCACACCATCGACGCCACCTGCTGGGGAGTCTCCGTAGAACGCACGAACGTTCCAAGCATATACTGCCGCGTGTAATCCAATTCCCTTGTGGTGATTGGCTGTGCTGCCAGGCCATTGATTTCGGTTGCCAATGTTGCCAGAGCATCATGTGTAACAGCGTTGCCGACACTTGTTTGGAACACGATGGACGATGCATGGGGGCGCACGTCGGAAAGGGCATATGCGCCGTATGTATAGCCCTTTTGTTCACGCAATACCATGAACAACCGTGCTAGCGTATATCCACCCAGGATAGCCGTGCAGAGAGATAGCGCAACATAATCGGCATGGTCATACCCTACCGAAGGCAGGCCGCCACGAATCACCGTTTGTACTGCATCATGGCGCTCGGCGAGGCAGGCAGCTCGCATCGTGGGTACTGCCCACGGATAAGGGGCCGTGGCTCCACCGCCGGGCATGGCAGCAAGGGCACTATCCAGCTGGGCCACGATGGCGTCGGCGTCAAAAGATCCCGCTACAATGACGTCCTTCGGAGCCGCCAGAAACCTCTGGTGGACGCGCACCAGGGTGTCACGGCTGATCTCCGCAATACTATGGGGCGTGCCTTCCCTGGGCCTACTGTAGCCATGATTGGGGAAAGCTACCGCCAGGTGAGCATGGGATGCCAACCAGTCAGGATCCGTGAGATTTACGTGCACATCAGCAAGGCGACGCTTCAGCTGCCGCTGAAGCTCGGCCTCGTCGAACGCTGGCTGCAACAAACACTCGGCCAACAGCCCGACGAGGGCCTCCGTGTGGTCCGCCAACCCCGTAGCCGTCACCATGGTGGAATCCCTGTCGGCATGGCTTGATATCGAGCATCCCCGCCGCTCGACCTCCAGGGCAAAGGCCTCTGGGTTCAGTCGCATGGTTCCCCGACTGAGCATGTTCGCTGTCATGGTGGTTTCACCTTCCACGACGTCAAACAGTGCGCCGGTATGGATGCCTACCGAGATGGTGATCAACCGTTCCGTGCTTCGTGGAAGGAGATACACCGTGGTGCCATTTGCGAGGGTGGCCTTGGAAGCCACAGGAAAGCTGAACTGCAGGGGTGCAGTGGAAAGGGGCGGTTGCTTGTGCATTCGGTAAATTTATGGCTCTCATCAACATCATGTATATGGCCCTCTCCAATCTCACCATCTTGATTACCGGCGCAACCAGCGGCATTGGCGAAGCCTGTGCCCGCCGCTATGCCGCCGAAGGCGCACGGCTAGTACTATGGGCACGCCGCACGGACCGCCTGGAGGCGCTTGCCGAAGAGCTCCGCAGCGGCGGAGCAGCAGTGCTTACCCAGACCGTCGACGTCACCAATCGTCCTGCTGTGGAAGCCGCCGTGGCGGCATGGCCCCCCTCCTACCAAACCGTCGATGTCCTGGTGAACAACGCTGGCTTGTCCCGAGGCCTCGAGCCCATCCACGAGGGAGACTATACCAACTGGGATGAAATGATCGACACCAACATCAAGGGTCTCCTGAACGTCACACGAAGCGTCCTGCCAGCAATGGTGCATCGTGGCAGTGGGACCGTCATCAATATCGCCTCGATCGCCGGACGTACGGCATACCGTGGTGGCAACGTCTATGCGGCCACGAAGGCGGCCGTCAAAATGCTGTCGGATAGCATGCAAATCGACCTCAACGGCACTGGAGTACGCGTCTGCAATGTAGATCCTGGATTGGTAGAGACGGAGTTCAGCCTCGTACGGTTCCGTGGTGATGGCGAGCGCGCCCAGTCCGTCTACAAGGGGTATCAACCCCTGACAGGAGATGACGTTGCCGACGTCGTCGTTTGGGTTTCAACACGCCCACGGCATGTTTCCATCCAGGACATCCTCATAACGCCTACGGATCAGGCTACTCCCACCATTGTTCATCGCACACCATGACGAGTGTACATTTCCTTGTTGAAGGCACCGTTCAAGGTGTTGGCTTCCGCCGATTCGTGCTCCACCACGCCCATCGACTGCACCTCCGGGGTTGGGTAACCAACACCGATGACGGTAGCGTGGAAGGGGTCGTGCAAGGCGACGTAGCGGCGATCACCGAGTTGGAGACCCTTCTCCGCACGGGACCGAACATGTCCCGTGTGACGTCCGTCACCTGCACGGATCTCTCCGACGAACGGCAGTGGACCTCCTTTCGTATTCTCTAACCAAACTCTCCAACAACCATGAACACTTGGCTTATCACGGGCGCTTCGTCCGGCATCGGAGCATCCCTGGCCCGGCTTGTCGCCCGGCAGGGGGCCACGGTCTACCTTGCTGCGCGGCGGGAACAGGAATTGGCAGCCGTGGCAGCGGACGTCACAGCCGCGGGCGGTACGGCGGTGATGTTTCCGTGCGACCTGCAGCGGGCGGACTCCACGGAGCAGCTCGTGCGCGACGTCATCGAGCGAGGCGTCCCCGACGTGGTGATCCACAACGCCGGACGCGGCAATTGTGCCTCCATCGAGGATACAACCGATGACCAGTGGCAGGCCATGATGACCTTGAACGTAGAGTCCATCTTCCGGATAACCAGAGGCCTGCTTCCCGCCTTCCGTGCCCGGAACAGCGGCACCTTTGTGATGATTTCCTCCGTTGCTGGCCGCATGGCCTTCCCGTTCAACGCTGCCTATGTGACGGCCAAACATGCTGTGATCGGCTTTACCGCCGCCCTCCGCACGGAATGCGCCGGCACGAACATCCACGCTACGGCAGTTTGCCCCGCCGGCGTCCTTACACCATGGGCAGCCGTGACGGAAGGAGGATCCATCGGCGAGATCTTCGGTGGCGGCATTCCACGCAGCAGGGCCTATGCCCACGAGCTGGGAACAGAGCTGGCCCCCTTGACACCCATGATGGAGGCCGACGATGTGGCGCGTATCATCATGGACACTGTGGCGGCCGGGCGCAGCAATGATGTTTACACGCATCCAGGGACGCACGAACAGGCCGTGCTTGCTGCAGAAAACAGGATGGCCTTGGAAGACATGTTCTTACCACTCTACCTGGGCATGCGCGATGCCTATGCCGAACGCTCATCATCGTGACAGTCCGGGTGCGCCATACCATCTTCACATTGATCATAACCCTGTGTTGTGCCATGGCCCCTTCCCACGCACAACAACGGCGTGGCGTGGCCCTCGTTTTGTCAGGTGGGGGTGCCCGCGGCATTTCCCAAATCGGCGTCCTCAAGGAGCTTGAGCGCCAGGGCATCATTCCCGACATTGTTGTTGGCACCAGTATTGGTGCCATCATTGGCGGCCTTTATTGCGCAGGCTATAGTCCCGACCAACTTGACAGCATGTTCCGGGCCATCGACTGGGCCCAGGTAACATCCATCGGCGACGACACACGGCGCGAAATCCTTGACTACCGGCAGAAGCAGGAAGACGACCGTTCGCTCCTTACCCTTCGCTTTCGTGGACTGACGCCCATCGTACCTACGGCTATCGGCGGCAGCGCGCGGTTTGCGACCTTGCTGCAGGACATCCTGTGGCAAGCGCCATTGGGTACCGAAACACGATTCGATCATCTGCGGTCGCGCTTTCGTGCCGTAGCAACCGATCTTGGCACGGGCCGATGGGCCGCTCAGGATTCCGGCAATCTTGCTACGGCCATTCGCGCCAGCGCGACCTTCCCGCTGCGATACGCCCCCGTGGAAGTCAACGGAAAAGTCCTCGTTGACGGCGGCCTTGTTGCCAACATCCCCGTGGAGGCGGCCGAAGCGTTACGGCCAGCCGTGCTCATCGTCGTCAATACCGTCAGCGACCTGGCGCCCGTCAGCGAGCTAACGACGCCGTGGGCCGTGGCCGACCAGGCCCTGACGGCGTCCATGCAGCAGCGGGACTCCATGCTGTTGGCCCGAGCGGACGTTGTCATACGCCCACGCTTGGACGGTGCCGGTACGTTTGCTTTCGACAGTATTCCCATGCTTATCGGCCGTGGCTATCAGGCCGTGCGCGACCAATGGGCCGACATTCGCAACGCCGTTGCTCGGGGCAGTGCCCTGGGTGACGCCGACGGCTCTTCGCCCGCGCTGGATGATGCCACGCAGTCCATGATCATGGGCGTGGACCTCCGCAATGCCGAAGGTCTGGACACCCTACCGGCACTCCGCGAGCTGCTCGACGATGCTCGTGGGCGGTCATGGTCACCCCTGTTTGAACGCCTCCTTCGTGTTGGCATCCAGCGAGCATTGCATAACCAAGGGCATCATTTTGCCTACATTCGGAACGTCGTCTTTGACCAGACCACGAAGCGCATCAGCGTCGATGTTGACGCCGGACGTCTCCGTCAGATCCGTTTGGACGGCTCCTCCCCCCTGCCCTATGATGCCGTGATGCGCGAGTTTACCATGGGCATTGGTGATGTGCTCAATGCCTCGCGTTTGTCCCTGGTAGCGGAACGCCTGCGCGCTTCCGACCAGTTCGAGAACGTGGACCTTACCGTTACCGAACACCCGGATGGCGGCTGCGTTGTCATCGTGTCAGGTGTGGACCGCGGCTCGAACGTTGTGCGGCTGGGCGCCAGGGTGGACAACGAACGGAATACTCAGGGCGGTCTCGATGTAGCCTTCCAGGACATGCTGGGCTCTGGCTTGCGGCTCTCCCTACGGGCTGCCGGTGGTGAACGCAATGCCGTCTTCGACGCGGCGCTTGATATGCCAAGGATCATGGGTACGGATTGGACGGCATCGATCCGGGCGTACAACACCTTTCGTTATGTGTGGCAGTACAGCCTGCGCGCTGGACGGCCCTCCCTGCGCCCCGAGCGCGTACGGAGCGGCCAGTTTTCCGAAGACCGCTATGGCATTCGTGTTAGTGCTGGCCGGCAATTGGAGCGTAATGGACTGCTCTTGGGAGAGTTTCGCTACGAGCAACAACGATATCGGGACCTCGATGCGGCCGAAGCACCAGATTTCCAGCCCTTGGCTTCCGTCAGGGCACTCGTACGATGGGACGACCAAGACAGGTTGATCTTCGCTCGCACGGGTCGTGTGCTCGACGTATCCTTCGAATCAAGTCTCTTCACGCTCTCCGACGGCATTTCCTTTACAAAACTCATCTTCGGCTACAAGGGCAATGTCGACCTCATGCCAATCGTCATAACACCGTCCGTGTTTGTTGGCGCGGCCGACAGGACGCTGCCTGGCGCGGAGCTGTTTTCGATTGGCGGTCAGGACCTTTTCTTTGGCATGCGCGAAGACGAAGAGCGCGGACGGCAGATCGTCGTTGGCCAGCTGGAGCTTCGCGCCCGGTCGCCCATTGACATCTTCTTCGAAACATGGCTTGGCGTCCGGTATGATGTTGGCACGATTTGGGCCAATCCCGACAATATCCGCATCGGCGACCTTCAACACGGTGTTGGTGTTACCATTGGCTTGGATACTCCCGTGGGGCCGGCACTGTTCAGCGCGGGCAGGCGGTTTGTCTTCGTGGACAATCCTGCTGCCGTGGCCCTTGGACCCATTCTTGCCTACTTCACTATTGGGCTTCGCCTCTAACTGACTCCACGTATGGGACAACTTTTCGACCGTCTGAAAAACTTCGTCAAGGTTTCCGCTGCCGACCTTGGCGGCAGTCTGGACCATGCCGACCGTATCATCGATGCCGATGATGAGGAGCTACGTCGTATTATCGACGAGTTGCACCGTGGCGCGGACTCCAGTGCCAGCACGGGGAGTCGCCAACGGCAGACCACGTCATCCGGACCGCGCCCAAAGGCGCCAAGCATCCCACCCGACGTGGCGACGGCTGCCCGTGTGCTGGGCGTTTCTCCAACGGCCCACATTTCCGAGATTCGCAAGGCATGGCGCCAAAGGATTTCGGCCGTGCATCCAGACCGCATGCAGAACCGTCCGCCCGCCGAACAAGTCCGTGCCCAACAAGAAGCACAGGCCATCAACGCTGCGTGGTCCACTCTTCAACGCTATCACGAAACACGGTAGAACCATGGCAACCCTTTTCGAGAACATCATCGCCCGCACGATACCGGCGACCATCGAATACGAAGACGATCTCTGTATCGCCATCCGCGACATTGCCCCCGTTGCGCCCGTCCATATTCTCATCATCCCCAAGGAGCCCATCCCTGGCCTGAACGCCCTCGAGGCCCATCACCGTGACCTTGCAGGCCATCTCATGCTTGTAGCCAAGCATCTGGCCGATCAGCTGCACCTTACGCCCTCCGGTTATCGCGTCATCACCAACGTTGGTACTGATGGTGGCCAGACTGTTCCTCACCTGCACTTCCATCTGATAGGGGGCCGTGGTTTAGGTGGGATGACCACATCGGACTCCTCGGGCCATGGCGTGACGCACGCCAACGACGCCGTGACCACGCAGCATGCCGTCGCAGCGGCAGATCCTGCAGGCACCGTGTTTCGGTTCGGTTCATGGCCTCGCAACGTCCTGCGCGAAGCGGGTCTCCTGATACTGCTTGCCGTTGGCCTGGCCATTGGATACAACCTGATGAATCCGAATCCTCTGGCATGGGTAAAGAAGGAGTATGTCGTGGACACCGTGAGTCACGACGAAATCGCACGGCTGTTCGAAACACCCGGTGATACAACCGTGCCTGCTCCGACACCCCAGCCTGGCACGGCGGCTGGCGTGGACACGGCACGGCAGGCCACTGGTGGCGCAACGGCAACGCCCACACCAACAGTCGACGCACCTGGTACGGCCCCAGCCGTGGAGGCCAAGCCCCCTGCCTTCCAAGCGCAACCAGGAGTAATCAAGGAAATCGGATACGATGCCTTCGTCAAGTTGCGTTCCATGCGGCATTTTCTCATCGACGCGCGCGCTGAAAGCAACTACGTCAAGGGCCATATCGACGGAGCAGTAAATATCGACGGCACCGAAGTACAGACGCAGATACAGCGTATGCTGGCCGAGATTCCTCGCGACCGTGTGATCCTCATTTACTGCGACGGTGGTGAGTGTGAGCTAAGCCATCTTGTTGCCGACGTCTTGAAGAACTTTGGATTCGGCCCCATGTTCATATACACGGGTGGCTGGAAAGAATGGCAGGAGAAGCGATGACGCAGGCCACACGGCAAGTACTGCGCCAGCTGGCTACCCGATTTGGCATTGTGGGCGAATCGCCGGCTATGGTTCAGGCTGCATCACGGCTGTTGCAAGTTGCCCCTACGGACCTGACGATCCTCATCACCGGTGAAACAGGCACGGGCAAGGAAGTCTTTGCACACGCAGCGCACGAGCTTTCCACGCGCAAGAAGCATCCCTTTGTGAGTGTCAACTGCGGAGCCATTCCCGAGACGCTCTTGGAAAGCGAGTTGTTCGGGGCCGAAAAGGGTGCGTTTACGGGAGCCGTGGAGCAGCGAAAGGGTTTCTTCGAGGCAGCCCATCGCGGCACCATCCTCCTGGACGAGATCGGCGAGATGCCGATTGCCACGCAGGTCAAGCTGCTGCGCGTGCTCGAGTCCGGTGAGTTTTCACGTCTGGGTTCCAGCGATGTCACTCGCGTGGACGTACGCGTTATCGCAGCCACCAACCGCGACCTTCTGTATGAGGTGCGTCAAGGGCGCTTTCGGCAGGACCTCTTCTTCCGCCTCAACAGCGTCAACATCCACCTGCCACCCCTGCGGCAACACATCGATGACATTCCCCTGCTGGTGGAGCATTTCGCAGAACGAACGGCCGACAAAACGGCTACCATTTGGCAGGGCATTGACGGCGATGCCGTTGAAATCCTGAAGGCTCACCCCTGGCAGGGCAACATCCGCGAGCTGCGTAACATCGTCGAAACCATGGTTACCCTTGAACAGGGACAGCGCATCACGGCCGAGATGGTTTTGCGATACCTTCCGGCCCGCACAGCCGAAGAAACGCAGCCCGCCGTTGGCGGGCTGGTGCGCATCCCGGATCCACTGGCGGACGCCCCTGCGGCCGCCGATGTCCAGATGCTCTATCGTACCCTGTTGCAGCTAAGCACCGATGTAACCGAGGTGAAGACCGTCTTGCGACACCTCCTGGCCATGAGCATGGAGTTCCAGAATGCACCGGACGGTAGTGGAAGTCCAACGGTCACATCCACGGCTGTGGCGCCAGTACGGACATCATCTGCAGTTGGACGGCCGTCGTTACCGTCACTCAATATCGCAGAGCTGGAGCGCTTGGCCATCGAAGAGGCTCTGCGGTCATCACATGGCAACCGCCGCGAGGCAGCACGCCTGCTTGGTATCAGCGATCGTACCCTCTACCGGAAGCTTGAAGAGTATGGGCTGGATGGATAGCCAGGCGCAAGATTTCCCTGGAAAACGTTGTGCGATGAAGCTCTCCCCCTGACATTTGTCATGGTTTCGCACGGACATCTGGGCGACATTGCACGATGTCCAAAGGTCTACCATACTGGACTACGCTCCGCCTACGAAAGCTGGAGGCCACGTCGGGTGTTGTGCTTCTGGCGTTCGTTGTGGAACACGCCTGTGCCAATGCCCTTCTTGTGCTGCCAGACGCCACCTGGTTCGACGCCTACGTGGCTTCCATGGCGCGGTGGTGGGCCATTCGTGTAGCCGAAGTTCTTCTTGCAGCCACCTTTTGTGCCCATGTGGCAGGCGGCTGGACACTTCGCAGGCGCACGAAGGCCAACCTCGCGAAGCGATCGGCCCCATTGCCGAAGCCACCGATGA
>JALOMA010000101.1 GCA_025455735.1 Candidatus Kapaibacterium sp. | reverse complement strand
GGTGACGTCAGGATCAGCGAAGAGAAAGGTTATCCCAGAGGGAACAGCCGTGATAAGGGATGCCCACGTCCCGGGAGCAAGAGGGAGGGTGCCAATGCCGAAGAACGTCGTTACCCAGGACGCCCACCGTGAAGGCTGAGGTCGATCATGAATGTCCATTGCGTCGAAAGACCTCGCGATTACCTATGATGTATTCGACAGCTGTGTAGAGCGTGAACGCCGTAATCAGGAAGATGGCTCGTTTCGTCCAATCCGAATACAAGAGATCATGTGCTTGCGGCACCCACGCCTCAATGGTCCGGGTACGAACGAGCCAAACCATTGCTAGGGCGTAAGCAATGAATAGCATCTGGAGGAACGTCTTCCATTTTGCAAGGCTGCTTGTGACTATTGGTGTGCCTTTGGACGACGCATACGTTCGCAACACCGTTGTCCCAAAATCTCGAACGACGATGACGATCACCATCCACAATGGCATTATGTCCAGCATGAAAAATGCTATCCAAGCCATGGTGGTAAGAATCTTGTCGGCCAGTGGATCCAATTCCGTCCCTAACTCCGTCATCTGACCATACCGACGGGCCACGAGGCCATCCAGGTAGTCCGTAATCGCTCCAACGATATAGAGAACGACTGCCACATGCATTCCCCACACCGTATCCATGAGAACAAGGACCAGGAACAGTGGCGCAATAAAGATGCGAGAAATCGTGAGGATGTTGGCTGTTGTCAACGTCACGCCACTCTCCACGTTGCTTCAGCCGCGTCAAGAATTGCTCCGAACGAATCGGGTTTGAGCGATGCTCCACCGACCAATGCTCCATCGATATCTTCGATAGAAAAGAGCTCCATGGCGTTCTCCGGCGTTACGCTGCCTCCGTATAGGACTGGAATGGAGACTCCTGCCGATGCGAGGACGTTCCGTATATGGTTATGGACGTCTTGCGCCTGTTCTGGCGTGGCGGCAAGTCCTGTTCCGATAGCCCATACAGGCTCATAGGCGATGACACTCGCTGCGAATACGTCCCGTCCTGCGATTGCCAATGCGCCCAACAGTTGACCTGCAATGACGTTATGGGTAATACCTGCAGTTCGCTGTTCCAAGGTTTCACCAACACAGATGATTGGGGTAAGTCCTCCACGAACGGCCGCCACTGCTTTTTTGCCCACAAGAGCATCATCTTCGTAGGCATCCCGTCGCCGCTCGGAATGGCCCACGAGAACCCACGTGGCACCAGATGCAAATAATGCTTGGGCTGATACCTCTCCTGTATATGGACCTGACTCCTCATGATGGCAATTCTGGCCAGCAATGTGAACTGCCGTACCGTGCATCGACTGAGCGACGGTGGCGATGCTGAGGAATGGCGGGGCAACGATGACGGTAATTCCTGCATGGTGTGCCCGCAAAATGGAAGGATGATGTGCAAGAGCGCTCACCATTGCATCAAGTGATGGTCCTGGCTCCGTGTTCATTTTCCAATTGCCTGCTACGATGGGGCGTCTCAATGTTGTGCTCCGCGAACTTTGAAAATACGGTAGTCGGTAAGTGCTTGGTCCGATTCAAATCCGATGCCATCAATCGACTCGTTTGGTGTGACGATACGCACTGCCTCCGTTGATGACAATCGTTCCCGGTGACTGTCCCATAGCATGGATGGCGTGGACAGTGTTGTCTGTGACGAATCGCTCACGACAATGACATTTCCGATAGCGCGCATCATCTTTGTGCGATCATCGATGTGGGCACTATCGGCCGTTAACCGTGCAATACGACGTCCACTCGTTTTGGAATAGAAGTCCACAACCACGTTTCCTTGGACTGTGGTTTCTTGCCTCCCCTCCCATACCCTTCCAACGGTGGCTGAGAGACGGGCTTTCGTATGGGAAGAGTCCGTGAATCGCACGGTGATTGCGTACGAGGTATGTGTAGGAATGTCCGTTCCACCTTCTGGCTTCTGAACTGCTGCGGGCTGCTGCCCGCAAGAGGCAACAAGGACAACCAGCATCCCAACGATCGCCGTGCTTCTCACCGGCCTACTCTCCAGTGATCCAAAACACGCTTCAGCACCTCGCCGGATTCCAAGAGCGGCAACTGCGTCGCCGCATCACTTTTGGCGTTTTTGGGGTCGGGATGCGTTTCAAAGAACAACCCATCAATTCCAACAGCTGCTGCCGCCCGTGCCAACGCTGGAATGAACTCCCGTTTTCCACCACTGGTGGCACCAACACTAGGCTGCTGGACACTGTGCGTTGCATCAAAGATGACAGGATAACCTCCAGAACGCATCGTTACCAATCCGCGGAAATCAACAACCAGGTCATGATATCCGAAGCTTGTTCCGCGCTCCGTGACCCATACATGCGGGTTGCCAGCGTTAACGACTTTTGCCGCGGCCTTAAGAACATCTTCAGGAGCCATGAACTGCGCCTTTTTGATGTTCACGGTCTTTCCTGTTGCGGCGGCTGCTTCCAAAAGGGACGTCTGTCTGCTCAGGAAGGCTGGAATCTGTAATACATCAACATATTCCGCTGCAACAGCCGCTTCGGCATCGCTATGGATGTCCGTGATGACTGGCTTGCCAAAGCGTTCCCGAGCTTGCGCGAGAATCGACAATGCATTCTCGTCCCCTATACCCTGAAATGCTCCAGCACTCGTGCGGTTTGCTTTGCGATAGGAACCCTTGAGCACAAGATCTACGGGCAAATCGCGTGTTATCGTACAAAGATGGTCGGCAACATGGTAGAACATGTCGGCTGACTCAACCAAACAAGGGCCAGCGAGCACCAGAAGACGGTCGTTTGTCGGAAGCATACAGGTCCTTTTGTGAGACACCGTGCAAATCTACCATCTCCACACTCTCCGTTCGACGAGCATGCATCCGGTCGTACATTTGTAACCATGTACCGCCAACGCATGCAGCGCCTTGGCCGATGTTTCGAGGAAGTACGCAGTGTCTCGTTCTGATCAATCCGGCCAACGGCGCAATCAACCAGATCGCCAACCATCCGATACCGCGGAACCACAACCGTCGGTTCGGCAACGGACGACAAAAACCGAACAGGAACGCCGTCAGCGGTTTCGTATCGCGGCTGTGCTGCTGGTTGTCCTGTGTTGTCTTGTTCTGATTGCGTTGCTGTCATACACAAATCATGATGCTGATAATGCTCAGCTCACCATCCGTGACATTCTGGGTGTCATCCGTGGTGATGAGGCAATGCGTGTTCGCTTCGATACGACACATAATTGGCTGGGCCTGCTAGGCGCAGTTATCAGCCATTGGCTCTTTCATCATACTGTTGGGCGCTTTGCCATTGCATTCCCGATCATTGTTGGCTTCTGGTGTCTCGACATCTATCGATTCCAGCGCTTGACCCCACTGGTGATTCAACGGTCGACGTATACAATTTTCGCTACTGTTCTTTTCGCATCCTTCGTGGGTGTGCTTCAACAAACGGCTGCGCTCTTGTGGATTGACGTAACCTGGAGTGGTGCCATTGGGCAGTTCATCAGTGGTGTGCTCGTGCAGTTTGTTGGTACGATCGGTGCCCTGGTTTTGATCTTGGCGGCAATGGGATTCCTTGCTGTCTTTGGCTTCGGCGTGGACCCCGCAAAGGCCACCGTACACATGCGCCTTGGTTTCGCCCGGCTTCGCGATGTCATAGGCACGTCGTTTTCTTCCCGACGATCCACATCCCCCTCCGACGACCCTTCTGAAGGGGGCCATGCACCAATCTCCGACGTGCCTCCAGTTACCGAAACCACCGAAGTTGAGGAGCTCCAAGTACGTTCCTCTCGGTCTGGACCGGCACGCCAAGCCGATGAACCTGCGGAGTTGATACGGCCATCCGTACAAACGCAACCACTCGCGGCCGGTGTTCGGATTATCAGAGCCATGCCGAAGGCAAACTCTCAGCCACAACAGGATTCCGACAAACCCACCGAAGAACCGACTACAGCAAGGCGTCAAGTCGATCTCGACGACGTCCAGCGTCGATTGGAAGCATTGCATCCTAATCGGACCATCGATGTGCGCCGCGGGAGGTCAATACCGAAGCCCGACCCTGAAGAATACGACGATCCTGCTGCATTGCGTCGGGGCATTCACGTCGAACATCACCTTCAAGATGAAGCTGATTTGGAAGCTGCTTCGGGTGATTGGGACGAAACAAACGATCAATTACCGCACGAAGACGATCCTTCCGATGTACCTCCGAAGATCGTGGACGTAGCTCTGCCGCACGCCGCCCCAGAGATGGACGAGGAAGAATCAACTCTTGCATCAACACCGGTGCCAACACGCCCCGCAGCCGTGATTCATCGGCCACTTACCGTTACGGTGGAGCAAGGTCCGGCTCCAGAGCCCGAAGTAGCACTACAGAGCACGTTCCTCTACGATGAAAGCATCGTGTACAAAACGCCGACGGATGCACTCTTGATGCAGGGTTCGGATGATGCTGGTATCGACGATGCAGAGCTGCAAAACAATGCCCGCATTCTTCAGGAAAAGCTGGAGACATTCAGGATACGCATTGAAAATCTCACCGTGCAACCAGGCCCGGTGGTTACCCAGTACGAATTTGTTCCAGCTGCCGGCATCAAGGTGTCTCAAATTGAGTCCCTTGGCGACGACATCGCCCTTGCACTCAAGGCCCCAGGCGTTCGCATTATTGCGCCTATCCCTGGCAGAGGAACCGTTGGGATCGAAATCCCCAACCATAACCCTGCACTGGTTCGCTTCTCGTCCATCATCCGCAGCCCCAAGTATCACAATCCCGACATCAAGCTTCCCATTGCCATGGGAAAAACCGTTGTTGGCGAAGTGCTCTGTGCTGATCTTGCCAAGATGCCACACTTGCTCATTGCCGGCGCAACGGGCAAGGGTAAATCGGTTGGTATCAACACCATCATCATGTCGCTCTTGTATCGTATGCATCCGCGCGACCTGAAGTTTGTGATTGTCGACCCCAAACGCGTCGAGATGACGCTCTACAATGCCTTGAAGCACCATTTTCTTGCCGTCTCTCCTGACGTGGACGAAACCATCATCACTGAACCGCAGAATGCCGTAACCGTTCTGAAGGCAGTGGTGGAGGAGATGCAGCAACGGTACAGTATTCTTGCTGCTGCCGGACAGCGCAACATTGCTGACTACAACACGAAGGCTTTGGCTGGTACCCTGAAGGATAAGGGAGGCTATCAACATAGGCCGATGCCATATATCGTGGTCATCATCGATGAATTGGCCGACCTCATGATGACGGCATCCAAAGAAGTCGAAGAACCCATCGTGCGTCTCGCTCAGCTGGCTCGTGCCGTGGGAATACACTGCGTTGTAGCCACTCAACGGCCGTCAGTGGACGTCGTGACAGGTCTAATCAAGGCCAATTTCCCCGCCCGAATCGCGTACCAAGTTGCTTCAAGAATCGATTCTCGCACAATTCTTGACGCCAGTGGAGCTGAACATCTGATTGGAAATGGCGACATGTTGTTCAACCCCGGGAACATGACGAAGCCACTTCGCATGCAGAATGCATTTGTCTCCACGGAAGAAGTAGAAGCAGTATGCGAGTGGATTGGTGGGCAGAAGGGATATTCATCCCCGTACGTGCTTCCGTCCGTGAACCAAAAACGTGCTGGTGGCGGCGGTGGCGGTGGCGGAGATCGGGATGTACTCTTCGAAGATGCCGCACGCATATTCATCCAGCTACAGCAAGCCAGTGTGAGCACACTACAGCGCCGGCTGAAGATAGGCTATGCGCGGGCAGCCCGCGTGGTAGATGAGTTGGAGATGGCTGGAATTGTCGGCCCTCCTGACGGTTCCAAAGGCCGCCAGGTGCTCCTTCAAAGTGAGGCTGAGTTGGAGGCCTATCTGTAGGGGTGACAAGGCCCCTTGTCAAAGGGATGCCAATGCCGATGCGAGCAGACGATGGAAGTGGTGTACACCCTGCTCCCGTGTGGGAGAGTATCGTCCTTTTCTGTAGATCGTACTTCGTAGACCCCGCTGAACAGCCTCCACGATAGCACCGTCCTCGCGTTCAACACGGTCAAGATCAGCACCAGCGCCGCTTCCTAGACGTGAAGCATCCCAAACGTATGTACGATAGCGGATGCGTGTTCGATCCGGGGCAAGTGGTTGTACGATATTCATGGAGATACCCCATGGGTAGGCGTTGATCATGAGATTGGGCCAAAGCCAGAAGTACCACGCAGCAACGTTTTGTCCAGCTTCGGGGTGACCTGCGGGAACAGTGAATGTATCGTCGGAGGTACTACCGATGCCGATTTGGAGCACGGAACTATCGAACAACACCGTTTGATACGCCCCATAGTCTAGCACATTGTTCAGTCCAGCATGGACAAACGGGATGTGGAATCCTTCGAGATAGTTCTCAACGTACAGGGCCCAATGCGCTCGCACCACATAGTCGCGGTGCATCGAGGGCTCGGCCCGCATCAAAGAAAGCGGCAGGTGGCCCAAACGAGCAAGCACAGGGGCTATCCAGGCGTCGAAGGGTTGTTGGGGGGAAACGCTACCGAAGTGCAGACCAGCCCAGGATCCCATGGGTACGGTTTGTAAATGGTCGTCAGCACTGGGGAAGTTTTCAACGCCTGAAAACTCAGGCATTGCGACAAAGGAGCCGTCCAGTCCAAAGCGGCGGCCGTGATATCGGCAGCGAAGCTCATTACTGATACAGCGCTCCTGAACAACGATGTTACCACGATGTGTACATGTATTGGAAAGGAGTCGAAGAACGTCGGACCGATCACGGACAAGAACTACTGGTTCGTCCAGAATATGTTCGTTCAGGAATCCAGGCACGCATGAACCCGGAACTGCAACGGCATCTTCGTCGGCAATCCACTGCCATGATGCTGGAAAGATTGCCTTTACAGCATGTTGCCAGAGCATCGGGTCTGTATACCACGAGGCGGGCGGGGTTTCGGCCCTGCGGATGTCCGCATGAATCTCAAATGACATAGAGTCACCAAACAAATGTGAACTCGACAAAGTTAGGCCGCGTTTGCGTGTTATTTTGCGTGGTTCCACATTGGCGAACACCAACACTACCATGGCACGAACCAAGACGAGCGACTCACAAGACGGCGAAGACATCACGGCTGCCGGAGAATACACGGACATCAAGGTTCGTGGTGCCAGAGAGCATAATCTCAAGAACGTTTCTCTGGATGTTCCTCGGGACAAGCTCGTTGTGTTTACTGGCTTGAGTGGGTCAGGGAAGTCCTCTCTGGCATTCGATACGATCTATGCCGAGGGTCAACGAAGATACGTGGAGTGCATGTCGTCATATGCCCGACAATTTCTTGGCGTCATGAAGAAACCAGACGTCGACATCATTGAAGGGTTGTCTCCAGCGATTTCGATAGAACAAAAGTCTGTGGGGATGAGTCCACGATCGACCGTTGGTACCGTCACCGAGATCTATGACTACTTGCGCCTCTTGTTCGCAAAGGCTGGTGTTCAATACTGCGTCACCTGTGATATCCCAGTCCAACAGCAAACGATCGATCAGATCGTCGACACGGTTCTCTCCTGGCCAGCAGGTACGCGTATCCAGATACTCAGCCCGGTTGTGCGCGGACGAAAGGGACATTATCGGGAACTATTCGAACAGTTTCGGCGCCAAGGCTTTACGCGCGTGCGTGTTGACGATGAAGTCGTGGAGATGACGGAAGGCATGCAACTTGCTCGATACAAGGTGCATAACATCGATCTAATCATCGACCGATTGACAGTTGAGGAAGCATCGCGCAAGCGGATTCATGATAGTGTAGAGATGGCACTCCATTTGGGAGAAGCAGGCGTGAATGTCTTGCGTGCCATGGGGTCAGATGAATGGACAGACCAGTACTTCTCTACAAGTTATTCGTGTCCTTCGTGCGGACGATCGTACAAGACGCCCGTTCCGAACATGTTCTCGTTCAATTCTCCGTTTGGTGCATGTACCGTCTGCGAGGGTTTGGGAGAACTTCAGGACTTCGACATACATCTCGTCATTCCAGACACGTCGCTTTCACTCAATCAAGGAGGGATAGCTCCGCTCGGAAAACGGAGGGAGACGTGGTTATGGAAACAAGTGCTGGACGTGTGTGATAAGCTCGGGATCTCACTCGATGCACCGATCAAGGACATTCCCGAAGATAAGCTGACGGATCTGCTGTACGGTGCGGAGCATCAGCATGTCAACGTGGCGTATGATGCTGGAATCAATGTTCGGCACCGGTATATCGGTGTCCTGCCAAGTTTGCGTCATCAGCATGAGCAAACCAGTACGGCAAGCGTCAAGAAGGCCATTGAGAAGTATTTCGCCACGGTGTCATGCCGGGCTTGTGGTGGCGCCCGACTCAAAAAGGAGCATCTCCATATTCGAGTGGCCGACCTCTCGATCGCAGACGCAACGGCAATGGATATCGAACGGGCTTACGATCGATTTCACAACCTATCATCCCAATTGACGCCTCGGCAGAATATCATTGCTGCCTTGATTCTCAAGGAGATCACCACTCGTCTCTCGTTTCTCAAGAACGTAGGGCTCACGTATCTCACGCTCAATCGTTCGGCCCGTACGTTATCCGGCGGAGAATCACAGAGAATCAAACTTGCCAGTCAGATCGGTTCCCAGCTAGTGGGCGTTACATACGTCCTGGACGAACCCAGCATTGGATTGCATCAACATGATAACGTCAAGTTAATCCAGTCCTTGAAGACACTTCGGGATTTAGGCAACACGATCGTGGTTGTGGAACACGACCGCGAGATGATTGCGGAGGCAGACCACGTCATCGATATTGGCCCTGGTGCAGGCGTACACGGTGGAACCATTGTAGCCCAGTTTGCTCCCAGTGAGGTGGAGAGGTTAGATGACACTGTCCGTGAAAACTCGCTGACGCTCCAGTACGTCACGGGCCACCGTTGCGTTCCTATCCCTTCGGAGCGGAGATCGGGCAATGGGAAGACGCTCGCGTTGCGTGGTGCAACGGGGAACAACCTCAAGGATGTGGATTTAGAGATTCCCCTTGGCACGTTTGTGTGTATCACTGGTATGAGTGGTTCTGGGAAGAGCTCACTGATCAACGATACCCTCTACCCTTTTCTTTCGCGGCATTTTTTCAACGGAGAGACGATGCCTTTGCCGTTTCGAACCGTTGAAGGTTTGGAGCATATCGACAAGGTTATCGAAATCGATCAATCCCCTATTGGCCGCACGCCCAGGTCGAACCCTGCTACCTACACAGGACTCTTCACGCAGATTAGGGACTTCTTCACGCTCCTTCCAGAATCGCGGATCCGTGGGTATAAGGCAGGACGTTTCAGCTTCAACGTCAGTGGTGGTAGATGTGACGAGTGTGAAGGAGCCGGCATCAGAAAGATCGAAATGAACT
>JALOMA010000100.1 GCA_025455735.1 Candidatus Kapaibacterium sp. | reverse complement strand
CATCCAATATTTCTTGAGTACTGCGATAGTTTTCTTCCAAGCGAATAACCTCACAATGCAGAAACTCACCTGCGAACGAACGAATATTCCGAACATCTGCACCACGAAACGAATAGATACTCTGGGCATCATCACCAACTGCCAGAACGTTCCCTTTCTCTCCTGCCAAAGACCGTACTATCTGATGTTGAATAGGATTAACATCCTGATATTCATCAACCATAATCATGGAATACTGATGTCGTAAATGGCCTCCTATAGTTGAATCCCTTGACAGTGAGAGTAAGCGAAGCAGCAGGTCATCATAGTCGAGCAAATTATGCCTTGTTTTGTACTCAGTGTAAGCTCGAATTACATCAACAATCAAATCCGAACAATCAACGTATCCGGGATACTCCAGCTCAATTATATCGGAAAGGGGCCTAGCCTTGTTGACAGCCTTGGAATACATGGCTTGAAGGGCCTCTTTTGAAGGAAAACGACGTTTGAATTCTCGGACGTCAAACCGACTTCGAACGAGCCCCATCGCATCATGGGCATCGGACTGATCCATAACCGTATACCGGGCCGAATTGGGTACTGAGGGGGTAAATCTCTGTATGGTTCGCCAGGCAAAGGCATGAAAAGTGCCTCCAGCGACCTTGTCGCACCTTCCTCCAAGTAGGGTCGACGCGCGTCGGATCATCTCCTGTGCAGCTCTCTTCGTAAACGTAAGCAGAAGGATGCGCGACGGATCGTGACCGTCCTCCACAAGTCGAGCAACACGATAGGTCAGCGTTCTTGTCTTTCCAGTACCGGCACCAGCCAGTACAAGAGCTGGACCATGTTCATGAAACACCGCACGCAGCTGTTCGGAATTCAGCGTTCCGGCGTAGTCAATAGAATAAGCACGCCGAGGAATCACTTGCGGCGATGGTCTCAGCGTAATCTTCTTCACGAACCTGTTACCTAGAATTGTACAAGGTCTATCAACTTTTTCGCTACAACTTCAACAGGTGGAATAACGGCATCCATCATACCCTTATTATACGGAATGGGTACGTCTGGTGGTGCGCACCGAACTACTGGTGCGTCAAGCCACGAAAAACTCTCGAGGGAAACAACAGACGCTATTTCCGAACCAAAGCCTGCCGTTATCGTGTCTTCATGAAGCACCATACAACGATTCGTTTTACGCACACTTTCCAGTACGCATTCCTTATCCCATGGTACAATTGTGCGAAGGTCGATAATTTCTGCGTCGATTTCTGAGAGTTCCACGGCAGATTTAGCACGATGAACCATTTCACCCCACGTAACAATCGTTACAGCCGAACCTGATCTTACAATGGATGCTTTTCCAAACGGCACAGTAAAATCATCACCTGGGTAGACTCCACGTCCTGGGGCAGTATCCTGAATTGCTCGATGTTCCAAGAAGAACGTTGGATCGTCTCCACGAAGCGCAGTTCGCAACAGGCCAACGGCATCCTGGGCATTGGAAGGCATCGCTACTCGCCAACCTATGGTATGTGCAAAAATTGCTTCGCCACTTACCGAGTGCCACGGATCGCCGGTGCGTTTGCTGAACCCAACGGGAATTCGCACCACCATTGGGGCTGCGAAGTCTCCATTGGTGCGCCACCGAATGGTGCCACAGTCGTTAATCTGTTCCATGGCAGGATCCAGGTACTTTCGGAACTGAATCTCCGGTACGGGAACCAAACCGGCTATAGCCATTCCAACAGCCCGACCAATGATACCTTCCTCGCTGAGTGAAGTATCGAAGACACGGTCCTCGCCAAAGCGTAGCTGTAGGTCTACGGTGGCGCCATGCACTCCACCCTTGACGCCAACATCCTCGCCGAAGACGACTACGCGATTGTTCGTGGAGAGTTCGTGCGCAAGTGTTCTCTTTACTGCCTCGATAAGGTTGATGCGTGGTCCGTCATCTTCTCGCATTCCGGTTGCGTGGGGTGGCTCAAGAGCAGCGCCTCGTAAACCGCCATGTTGCTGAACCTTCTCTCCGGAGAAGACGAACGTCAACGCGTCCTTAGGATCAGGTTGTGCCTGTGCAACTGCAGCATCGCAGGCCATTCGAACCTCATTCTCCACGTCCGCAACGAAAGTCGTCCATTGATCTCCAACCAAATACTTCTTTCGTTCAAAGAAGTCTTGAAGGCGGGTAAGAGGGTCGCGCCGGGCTTCTTCTTCCCGTGTTTCCTTTGTTTTGTATGATTGATTGTCGGCTCCGGAATGTCCGCAGATTCTAGGCACACGAACTCTCAATAACGCTGGAGAGCTACTCTGGCGTACGTGCTCGACTGTCTTGGAGATCAACCGTTCGGCCTCGTCGGGATTCGTACCATCGCATTCAACGATCCGAAGGTTGCCGAACGAGGCAAGATTTTCGGCAATATTTCCCCCGGGAGTTTGGAATTGTCCAGGAACGGAGATGCCAAAGCCATTGTCTTCGATAAAGAACAACAAGGGTAACTTTTGCGTCGTGGCAATGTTCAAGGCCGCCCAAAATCCATTTGTTGCCGTTGACCCATCTCCGCCGAGGGCTATTGCCACGGCCCCCTTCCAAGAGGAATCCTGGAGCACCCGCTGATGATAGGTAATTGCCTGGGCCCAGCCTACGGCAGGAGTATATTGGGCACCGACGTCGCCTGACGCCGGTAGAACAGTAATACCTCGGCGATTCGGCATCTGATGGACGACGCCAATGTCTCGTCCGCCATTCCGGCTACCGGAAAGAGCGAGTGGTCCAGCAAAACCCTCTTCCAGCGTCATTCCGGCTGCCAGCACGAATGGCCGGGATCGATAGTATACCGTTGCACCGTCGTGCCCACTCTCACCGAGGGCTGCTGCGAGCAGGACCTGGGCAAGTTCGTGACCCTTAGCAGAGAACTGGTA
The DNA here is from genome assembly GCA_025455735.1 of Candidatus Kapaibacterium sp. Taxonomy (GTDB): domain Bacteria; phylum Bacteroidota; class Ignavibacteria; order Kapaibacteriales; family Kapaibacteriaceae; genus JALHPC01. The sequence continues at coordinate 15,298 of JALOMA010000100.1, read as the reverse complement.
TGTGACCTTGCCGGACGGAGCAAGTTCGGTTTCTTCGATTGTATCCATAATACGCGAGGCAAGTACCGTCCGCGCTACATCCATCCACTGGTTTTTGGTCATGCGACTTCCGTCTATGAGCTTGTTGTGTTTGCTGCAAAACTACGAACGGAAGCCCTGCATCGTGGCAGCGTAAATGTGCACATGCCCTTGGTTTTCGGTAGTTTGCGCCTTTCGTCCACGAACTGACGTATCCATATGACGAAGATCTTCCTTCTGGCTGTTTCGCTCGTGCTCGTGGCTACGGCGATGGCTCAAGCCCAGCTACAGGCGTTTTTGCCATCAGACTGCTTAACACAGGCCAGAGACAACGCTCGGGGCACGGCACCAGACGCCGAACTGATTGGCATTGTCACGCCGGGGCTTGCATTGACGGTGCCAGTTGGAGGTTTCAATCTTTCGGTTAGGCTGGGCATGCGTCTCAACGACGGCCGCAGTGAAGGCTGGGCCTATGCGTTTCGCTCGGCATCGCGGGACACTGTCATTCTCGTTCCAATGGTGCGAGCATTTGTTTGTGTTCCTGCGCCCGTACCGGGTAGTGACGAATTCGGTGCGTTTTTTACGCCCACCGCACTTCCGCCATCCACGTTGCAGGGAACGCCACTTTTGCGGGCCTTGGAGACGGACGCCGCGTATCGATCGTATCGGCAAGCGTATCCTGATTCAGTGCCCAACATCGCAGCTTTGTCGACCTCAGCAATCGAGACCCCAGGATTTCCGGTTGGTACTCCGTTCTGGTTTTTCCAATTCTTCGGTCGTAACGAGAGCGAGAACATGACCTGTTTTGTTCATGCTGTTGAAGGCACAACCAACTGCGTGTCCGTACCGCTCTCCGTAGTCGAAGCCACGAGGTCAGGAGCAGTAGCACTAAGCCCCAATCCGTCCCAAGACGTGGTGTTGGTGCACCTTCCCGATCATTGGAACGGTAAAAACGTCACCATCGTTATTGCGGACGTTTCTGGAAGCATCCTTGCCAGGCATATCGTACAGGCAGATGTTCCTTCCGTACTTCTGCCCACACGAGACCTACCATCAGGTGGATACAACGTCGTCGTACACTGCGATGGCCAATATCGCACGGAGCGACTGGTAGTAGTCCACTGATTCTCCAATTTTCCTCCTACCCAACCATGTATTCACACGTACGCACCGCTGATCCCGAGCTTTTCGGCGCACTTGTAGGCGAGTATGAACGCCAGCGAGACAAAATTGAACTCATTGCATCCGAGAACTTTACCTCCTTGTCCGTGATGGAGGCTCAAGGGAGTATTCTCACGAACAAATACGCCGAAGGATATCCCGGACGGCGATACTACGGCGGCTGCGAGTGGGTTGACGTCGCGGAGAACATTGCTATCGACCGGCTCAAGAAGCTTTTTGGGGCAGAGTATGCGAATGTTCAGCCCCATTCTGGTTCAGGCGCTAACATGGCAGTGTATTTCACCTATCTCAAGCCAGGCGATACCGTGTTGGGCATGGACTTGTCCCATGGTGGTCACCTTACGCATGGATCTCCCGTTAACTTCTCTGGAATGTTCTACAACTTCGTAGGGTACGGTCTGAATAAGGAAACGGGCCGGATTGATTACAACGTCGTGGAGTCGTTGGCGAAAGAACACAAGCCAAAGATGATCACCGTTGGTGCATCGGCCTACAGCCGCGAGATCGACTTCAAGGCGTTTCGGGAAATCGCGAATTCCGTTGGTGCCTTCCTACTGGCAGACATTGCTCACCCAGCTGGCCTGATTGCCAAAGGAAGACTGCAGAGTCCGGTTCCATATTGCGACGTTGTGACGTCGACAACGCACAAGACGCTGCGTGGTCCACGTGGAGGACTGATCGTCATGGGATCAAACTATGAGAACCCTTTCGGCAAGGTTGCTCCAAAGAGCGGCCGCAAAAAGCTCATGGGTGAATTGCTTGACTCCATGGTTATGCCTGGCATTCAAGGTGGCCCTCTTATGCACGTCATTGCCGCAAAGGCTGTTGCATTTGGCGAGGCCCTTTCCGACTCGTTCGACGAGTACACAAAGCAGGTCATTCGTAACGCCCAGGCTCTCGCTGAAGAGCTTATGCGTTTGGACTACACGATCATTTCCGGAGGTACGGACAACCATCTTATGCTGATCGACCTCCGTAACAAGAACGTAACAGGTAAACAAGCAGAGCTGGCCCTTGATGCATCAGGAATCACGTGCAACAAGAACGCTGTCCCGTATGATACGCAGCCGCCACTCGTAACATCTGGAATCAGGTTGGGCACTGCTGCCATGACATCCAGAGGCATGACAGAAGATGACATGCGCCATATGGCTAGTCTTATCAACCGTGTCATTTCGAATCACGGTAGTGAAGATGTATACAAAGCTGTCAAGGAAGATGTGAAGCACTTCTGCCGCCAGTTCCCCTTGTATCCTTCCTTGGATCATTCACCCACGGAGCTTGCTCGTCGGGCTGGTGAAACGTTTGGTGCCGCTATAGAGGGCGTAGAGACCATCGTTGCCAGTGTTGTTGACGAGGTTCGTACGATCGTAAAATAAGCTCTCCTGCTTGCAGACCGACCGAAGGTTCTGGCACATTCTGCCAGAGCCTTTTTTTTTGCAAGGATGACATCTACAGTCAAGGTGCCATCAATTCTTGCGTTTGATTTACGTAACATTTCACGTTCTTTTGCCCCTCACGACCACCATCTTTCCCAACATTTTGGCACTCCACATCACAATTCTGGAGTGTTATCATGGTACGTTCCATGCTGAAAGCGCAGGTGTTCCGCCTCATTGCGGTTGCTTCCTGCATCTTCTTCCTCTATGAGGATATATACGCAGCGACGGCGAGCATGCATTTGGAGGCAGCTCGACGCCAAGCAATGACCCTCAATCTCTGTATGGTTATGAGGTTGGACGAGAGCAACCTGGCAGGAGAGAGCAGAGTCATGGAATGGCGCTGCAGCTACGTCACATCCTACTGTGAGGAGATGTGTGTTGGTCGCAACGGCAACGTCATATGCCGAAACATGAGGAACAACATCCTCCTCTGCAGGAACTCGGTTCCCTATCAAGCATCCATGTCTTGCACTTATATCAACTCCTGCTCCGATGTCGTGAATGTTCGGGCCGTTCACGAACTCTGCAACTGTTCTTGGATTAAATTCATCGAGAAAGCACAACCATGAGAACACGCATCATACTTGTGCTCGCAATGTGCACCTTGCCATCTCTACTGCATGCCTCCGACACGCTTTTTGCGTATTCAGCGGAGATGCAGAAGCTGCTCAATTATCGCGTGGTTTCGAACAGGTTCGACAGTTGTATCGTCCAAGCAAAGTATGGAGAAGTGTCGATCAACGGGTTGTCAACCACACAATACGTCCCGTTTGAAATCATGTCCACCGACACCCTCGTGCAGGACAACTCAGGACCTGGAGTTCAGCATCATCTCCTACCGTATCTGAGAACGGAGCCCTTTTCAATTCCAAAGCCAACATCCAGCATTCGGCTATTCCGCTCCATCAGTTTCTTGCCAGTATCACATAATGGTATTGTAACGGGGTCTTGGAACTTCCCCGAGCGTACGGTCTTTGTGACGGCAATTCATGATGCTGCTACGAACGAACGACTTCTTGTTCTGGACAGTGCTGGCTATGACGCAACACCAACAATTGCCCGCAATTTTACCAGCATAGGTAATACAACGACATGGTGCGTTGAAGCTAGTCTACAATCGCTTCCAGACCGTGCCGCCTATGTCATTCAAGTGACGCCAATGCGCTTCGGATCGGACCCATTCGGCATGGATGTCGGATCGCTTGATGAGTCCTTCATGCAATCCGTCTACACACAATGTGGTACCGCGGCATCGGTTTCGCAGCAGACCTATGCACTCTTTGAACAGGAGCTCTATAAGAGAATGGCGGAGTTCATTGCCAATACGTGGCGCACAGCATGTGTCATACCCAACCATGTGCCAAAAGACTTGTCGGGTGCGCACTATCTGGAGATTATGGAGCCGTATTTTGAGAAGGAGATCTACGAGCGAAATGGAGAACTCCTCCAACGGGCAAAGGTGAAGCCATGTCCCGAGTCACTGGAAAAAACCGGGAATCAAGACCACTTTGTACCTCGATTGCATGCCACGTATGGATCAGGGGCACTCACGATTCGTCTCACGAACATTACCTCGCCATCCGTCCTTTCGGAGATCGTAGAATCAGCAACCGGAAAGGTCGTCGCCCGGCATACGGTCGCGAATCCTGGGACAACGTATTCTATCACGAACGTGATACTAGCAACGGGTCACTACATCGTTCGTGTTTCGGACTTGTCCAGTGGACGATTTGCCACAACCATGATCACGGTTCAATAGTCACGATTTTCCCTTTGATTATGCACTTTGCCGATCGTGCCTATTCGGCACGATCGGCAAAGGCACGTTCGAATCGTTGATGACACCGTACGCTAGAGCGCCTATATTGGACGGACGGCACGAAGCGCAGACGGTTGAATGCGTATATGTGTCGGATGAACGGCATACCCTTGCTCCAACCGATGACTAGCAAGGAAGCCAATCATTGCAGCATTATCCACACTATATCCTTGACGTGGGGCAACGAATGTGCAGCCAAGTAACGAAGCCTGAGATTCCATACGCTGGCGCAGCATTCGATTGGCAGCTACACCGCCACTGAGGAGTATGGACGTGACTTGATACGCTTTGGCTGCGGCAATTGTTTTTGCCACGAGGACATCGACAATAGCGGCCTGCGTGGATGCGCATACGTCTTCTATCCGTGCGTTCTGATGATCACGCAGATAGTATCGCACCGCTGTTTTCAAGCCACTAAACGAAAAATCGTAGCTTCCGTCATGGAGTAAGCCCCTAGGAAACTGTATTGCATCCGCTTTGCCTTCAGCTGCCAGACGATCTATGTGTGGTCCACCTGGATATCCTAGGCCGAGCATTTTCGCCACCTTATCAAACGCTTCACCAGCAGCATCATCGCGGGTAAGCCCAAGAACTGTATACTCTGCAAAACCGCTCAGATGCACTATCGCTGTGTGCCCACCACTCACGACGAGACAAACCGCGGGAAAACCAATCCCAGGATCTTCCAAATACGGTGAATAGATGTGGGCCTCAATGTGGTGAACTGGTATCAATGGTATCGATCGGCGAAGCGCCAGTCCACGAGCAAATTGTGTTCCGACCGTAAGAGAGCCGGGAAGTCCGGGCCCATTGGTGACTGCTATGGCGTCTATGTCATCCAATGAGCGATCCGCATCACGAAGTGCTGCTTTGACGATAGGAACAACCGACAGAACATGTTCTCTGCTCGCCAACTCCGGAACGATCCCTCCCCACAAGTCGTGGACAGCCTGGGATGAAATGACATTGCTAAGGACGTTTGTACCTTCAACGACGGCAGCGGCCGTATCATCACATGATGTCTCAATCGCCAGAATCACGCTGTCAGGCATGCTGACCTCGTAATTCCTGCCAAATCATGGCCAGCGCCATCATGACACTACGTTGTCGGTTTGCGGACCGATCAGTTCCAAAACGATACTGTGCACTTCGGGTAGTCCCGTGCGTTGCGACGGCAATCCATACGGTGCCAACTGGTTTCTCAGGGCTTCCACCGTCGGGACCAGCAACACCAGTTATTGCAACACCATAGGTTGTCGCAAATGCACGCCGTACACCCTCTGCCATAGCGACAGCGCACTCTGAACTCACCGCTCCCGCTGTCTGAAGAATACTCTCATCAACATCAAGGAACTGGTGTTTGATTGAATTAGCATAGCTGATTACCCCGCCGGGAAAGACCTGGCTAGCTCCTGGCACATCGGTGATGGCTGCTCCGAGGAGTCCTGCGGTACAAGATTCGGCAACTGCAATCGTGCTGCCTCGGACTTGGAGAAGGCGTACGACCTCCTCTGCCAATGTCGTATCGCCAGTGCCGAAAACTGCATGGTCAGGCAACCGTTCTCTAATCTTTCCCTCAATCGTGTCAAGCGCTTCGTTGGCACGGTCTTCTGCCAGGGAAGGAACACCAATCCGCAGGCGAACACCAGCAACATTCGGCAAAAAAGCAAGAGTAGCAGTGCCACCGAGAACTTCTTCCAACGGGCTGAGCATGTCTGCGAGATATGCTTCAGCGATACCGACAGTGTGGATGGTGCGATAATATCGAATCAACGTCCCCTCTGATTCAACCCGCTGGCGGATGATCGGAAGAACTGATGTCGTCATGATATCCTTCATTTCTGACGGAACACCAGGCAACGAAACGAGTAGGAGATTCTTGTCGTCGAAGAGCATTCCTGGCGCAGTGCCATTTCGATTGACAAGCACAGTACAGGCTGATGGAAGCGCGACGGCATCGGCAGTTAAATCATCACTGGTAGGCCCCAATCCTCCGGTGAGAATGAGGAGTTGCACGCCCTGTGACTCTTCGTTGAGACATCGCATAATGTCTACATCATCATCAGCGCACGTCACGTGCCTCACGACCTCCACGCCAATCTGCGTCAATTGAGCCGCAATCCAGGCAGCGTTCGTGTTGATGACCTGTCCAATCAACAATTCATCACCAATAGTCAGAATGGAAGCCTTCATAGCCACAAATCTACGTGACCTTAGCCCAAGTCGATTCCCAAGTGACGAAGCGCATACTGACCAAAATGAGGTTGCCTGCCGTCGACATCAACAATTCCATAGTGTGTAGCCAGGTTCCATGAAGCGAGTGCACGCCCCGAGTATTGCATTCTGTTCGCATCGGAGCACAGTGCAACGATACATCGTGCGCAGAAGTGAGGCGTTTCACTTTCTGAGAAGTGCGGGTCAGCATCGATAGCCTCCCTCCAGGTATTCTCCGTCACTCCGAAATGATCCAACATAGCTTCGCTACGTAAGAAGCCAGGACTTACCGCCACGACAGCGATACCTTCGTCGTTCAGCTCGAAGGCCATGCCTTGAGCCGATCGAATGACGGCATGCTTGACAACATCATAGTACAGGGATCCTCGATATCGTTCGGCGATGCCATCCGTGATCTCCACGATGATGCTTCCGGAACTCTTTCTCAGCAGAGGCGCACATGTATGCGCCGTAATCAAATGGGAGAATAACCCTCGTCTGAATAGTTCCAAGCCGTATTCAAGGTTATGCTGATCGAAGGGTACCCATTGGGTTAAGTGATCGCCACCCCAAACGTCGTTCACAAGGATATCCAACTGTCCAAATCGCGATTGAATGGTTGACGCTAGACGTTGGACCTCTGTCAACGAGGTGTGATCGCAGCGGAGCGCCAAGCCATGGCCCCCTTCCTGTTGAATGAGGGTAAGCGTCTCTTCAATCGTCTCCGGACGTTGGAGGTCGCTTGGTTGCGAGGACGTTGAGCGTCCCGTACAAACGACAAACGCGCCTGCACGAGCAAGTTCACGGGCAATTGCACGCCCTAGTCCGCGTGTTGCTCCAGCAACGAGAGCAATTTGACCTCGCAGTCTGCTATTCACTTGGTGTGTCCGTAATGAGGTTCGTCAACGTAGTGTGGAGATATTCGAAGGCCTTGCCCTCGCCTGTCATCATGAAGACAAGACATGCCCCATGGTAGGCAGCAAGCACAACATCCTCATGAAGAGCTATGCAGTCTGAATGTAGCAGGTGTCGAATGGCTAACCGCTGCATGTCGAAGACGGTTCGCGCATTGTGTTCGAAATCTGAGTCTTTGAGGTCAAGAAGGAGGAATTCGGCATGATGGCGCATTGATGCGACATCATGCTCGACTACCAGCACAGTTTCCAACAGTTCGCGCAGTGAAGGCTTCTGAAGGGACAGAAATTTGTGTACACGTTCTGTTAGCTCCCGGACGCACCATTCCGATGTATGCAACAGAAGGAGGCGTTTCGTTCCGAATCTCCGAACCAGCGACGCAGCCGTGGCACCGACGATTGCGGCTACGTCCGAAAGTTTGAGTGCATGAACGCCCTTCGAAGAAATGACTGCAAGCGTGGCGCGAGCAACACTATCATCACTATACCGACGAGGTCTGCCTACCATTAGTTAACCTCTATTTACTATTTAGCCATGTCAAAAAAAAGCCCCGCTTGCGGGGCTCTGTCGACGTTATGACAGCTTTTGACGAATCTTCTTGTCAGACATGCCTCGCAGGTAGTAGAGCTTGGCGCGACGAACCGAACCACTCTTTAGCACTTGCATGCTTTGAATGATTGGTGAATGAATCGGAAAAATCCGCTCGACGCCAACACCGTTGGAAATCTTCCTGACGCGGAACGTTTCGTTCATTCCAGATCCTCGGCGCGCAATCACGACACCCTGGAAGTTCTGGATACGCTCCTTCTCGCCTTCAACGACGCGAACGGCAATCTTAACGGTATCACCTGGGCGAAATGGCGGTATTTCAGGTGATGCTTCGCCAGCCTTGGACTTACGGAACTCGAAGGCCTCCGCTGCGGCCATCTGTTCGATCTGACGGATTTTGGGGTTCATGTGAGTCTCCAGTTCAATACAGACAACAAAGTTACGACATCGCTGGAACGTATGCAAGGCTTGATCTGGTCCTTTCTGATTGCATGTAAAGCCATAGTTTGCGGGATGCAAGTCCCTTCCATTACGTACCTGTGGTGCATCTGCCTTGTCATGGCAGCATCGGCCGAAGGTCATGCTCAACGAAATCGAGCAACAAAGCAACCGAAATCAAAGCAACACTCAACCAAAGTCCAAACAAGACCTTCCTTTTGGAATGAGCGAATTCGAGGAACGGAGTGGCGCATGCAGACGCTATTCTTCGAACATCCTGACGGTTGGTACTCTGTTGACTCGTTGAACGACCCAGTGTATTCACGCTGGTATTCTCAAGGTGCACTCCATATTCGGTCACTTACACAGCAACAAGTTGACGCTTACACGCTTCAGGCTCTTGATGCTGAAAAACCATATCAAGTGTCCATGTCGTGCATCGTCGACACGGCATCGGTCGGTGGCATAGGAATCCACATTACTGGTCAACGACTGAAGATGGTGTTTCGCATTACTGGTCAACAGTCGTATGCAGCCACCGTCACCGACGTGCTTACGAGTCAATCGGCCCTTTTGTCCTCACCAGGCCCTCTAGGACAGCAGGAAAGACCGTGCACTGCGATTGCACCGAACGGAAACCTGAACAAACTTGTCGTGCGCGTTTCAGGCGACACCGTAACGTTCTCAATCAACGATAGTATTGTTGAGCGCTGGAAGAACAATCAGTATCTCAAGGATATCCGACGTCCGATACGGACCATGGGGTTCACAACACACAGACAAGTCCAGGGAAAAATACATTCCTTTGAGGTAGAGTATAACAGGCGGCCAATTCCTGATGTGCCAGAAGCATTCAGTGGAGTGACCAAAACATATGTTCCTGAACTCAACAACCGTCTTTCAAGTAGGTATCCTGTGTTTACGCCTAACGGCGAACGTATGTATCTCGTGCAGAGTCCGCGAGGTCCGTATACTGATGATGACGTCGCGTATGCAGATGCTATTACGGATTCAACCTGGACTGCATCGGAGTTGATTGGCTATCCGATCAACAATCAAGCATCGAACAACGTTATTGCCGTATCGCAGGATGGCAATGAACTTTTTTTGTATGGCCAATATTCACGTAATGGTGTTCCGTCTGGACTTGGTGTTTCAACATCCCGAAGGCTTGCAGAGGGTTGGTCTATCCCAACAAACGTGACTATTGAAGACTACAGAAATAGTGCCAATACGCATGAGGAAACCGCATCTCCTGATCGGTCCGTGCTCATTCTTTCGGCTGATCGATCTGGCGAAACCTATGGAAAAAAGGATCTTTACGTTTGCTTTCGTCAACCGGATGGAACCTTCTCAAGGCCGTTGAATCTTGGTCCGGACGTCAACTCGAGTGATGATGAAGCAACACCGTTCCTCGCTGCCGATGGTCGTACCCTGTACTTTGCTTCCAATAGCCCAGGTACTGGCTACGGAGAGTTTGACATTTATGTAACAAAGAGATTGGATTCGTCGTGGACCATGTGGACTCCCCGCATTAATCTTGGCGCCCGCATCAACACGGCAAATAGTGAGTTATACTTTACTATTCATCCTTCTGGGAAGTATGCCTACGTGAATACGTCTTCCAAAGGAAAGAACGGTATCGTAAGGATGGGTATCCCTCAAGATGATGCAACACTGCCACTTCTACCTGACGCCGTCGTTGTGCTTAGCGGCCGCGTCACCAACAAGCGAACAGGTCAGCCACTATCAGCAACCATACGATATTCCAACCTTAGAACCGGTGCAGAGTTGGGCTCTGCAATTTCCAATCCCAAGGATGGCAGATACAGTTTGGTGTTGCCTGGTGGTAAAGCATATGGTATGTACGTCACACTCGATGGATACTTGCCAATATCGGATAATGTCTTCGTTGATACGCTTCGCTCCTACACTCCCGTAACACGCAATCTGGAAATGGAGCCACTGGACGTTGGGGCCACCATTGTTCTTCAGAATATCTTCTTTGACTCTGATGCCTCGATCCTCAGGCCAGAAAGCCGTTCAGAATTAGACCGTCTTGCCCAGCTGTTGCAACAGCGTCCCACAATTACTGTAGAAATTCGTGGACACACGGATGACCGCGGCAGTGCTGACCACAATGAAAAGTTGTCCATGGCACGAGCTGAATCGGTTCGCTCCTATCTGATCCAACGTGGTATCATGGAATCTCGGCTGTCCGCTAAGGGATTGGGCAAGTCGCAACCGGCCTCAAAGGGGTCTTCCGATGCGGATCGGCAAAAGAACCGCCGCGTAGAATTCTCCATCTCGTCTATGTAGTCCGCGGAGCATGACTGCTTCATGCTCCGCGGACGTTCACCACACTACCGCTGGATGCGGAGCATCACGGCTTTCCCATGCCCCATTGCATCCTTCACGATATAGCTTCCTTGGGGCCAGCCAGCAGTTGATACCGATCCACTCTCCCCTTGCCAGACCAAGCGGCCTGACAAATCCAACACCTGCACGAGCCCTCCCGTCCCACGGACGACGGTCCTGTCTGCTGCAGGATTAGGCGACACCTGCAGTCGAGCCGAGGTCAGAGGGTCATCATTCCCTACCGACGTGGCCATATTCAGGCCATTCAGGTACACCAGTTTATTCTCAACGACTCCAACAACAAGCATCGACCCGTTATGGTACATGGCAGTTCCTTGGTGGAGCCGAAGCGGAATGGTTCCCAGGAGTTCGACACTTCCCGTGCGAACGTTGATGCCAAGAACTAAGGAATCTGCGACTACAAAGAGCGTTTCTTCCGATACGCGTGCCTTCCGCAGACCATCTAATGGAATCGCACCAATCGTGACGACTGCCCCGTTTATGGTGCGCATACGCGCAATACCATCGGACGACCAAACGAACACCTCATCCGTCCCAACTGTTACGCACCTGGGAGCCGCAATCAAGACAGCACTGTCCAAACGTTCTTCACCATGATTCGAATGGCGAACGACAACCATGTGATTCTTCTCCTGAGCAACAGTAAGGACGCTGTTCAATCCATCGGAAACACTCCATTCGGTCAGTCCTTGCAATCCGTCTACCAACGTCCGATCGCCACTGCTTCCGTCCAACAATGTTACCTCCAAAGAAACGGGTGCCGTTTCCGATCCTACAAGCGATGTTGTATATCGGCGGCGTACTGCCGATATCCCCTCGGGCATTTCCACGAGTATTGCTGGTCCCGCCGCACCGTTACGATGTGGCCTTGCGGTGATGGGCCCGTTTACTCGTCCTCCGAACATCTGCGAATTCTGGACGTTGCTCCATGCTTCATCAGCGCTCTTCGCCCCTCGTTCCGCAGACCATAGAGAAAGCGATACATTACCACTGCTGGACACAACCGATGGCAACATGTGTAAGGCGTCGGGGACGTCAACACGTCTGATTTCCGTGGCTGCCTTCTCAATAGTTGCCACATACACGTCACGTACATCGCTCGTACGTGGTTCATCCCACACAACAAAGACTGAGTCATTGTTGACCGTCAGCGAAAACGAAGAATGTGGATCCAGTGCCGTGGATAGTTCGGCAACTCGTTGCGTCAGTCCAAATGGCTTTATGTCCTGCTCTCGCGTTGGACGAACGATCAGACCGGGACTTCCGTAGTCGAGTCGTTTTTCGTACAGTACGTCAATGGTCTGTCCTGCAACCGTAAGCAGATATTCAGCATCAAATGTTCCTTCGTGTCTGTGGCTGATCATGCCATTCGAAACCGTAGCAACTGCAGTATGCCACCCGCTTCCGCTTGCTCGTAGTGTTATCATTCCGTCAATCATCGTGCGATTGAAGAATGATGTTGACCACGACACTGCAGACTCGCCCGCTATCGACGTCATTACGGCGTCCGTCTGCAATTGAATGTCACTATTCTCTGCAAGAACGACGTTCATCGGAAATGGCCTACCCCGTTGCGCCGTCAACTGCCCAATAGCAGCATTGACCTCATCAATGTTGGTGTAAAACCCTTCAGCAAACGTTGCTCCTTCAAGAAGAATTCCAACATTTTCGGAAACCACGCGTTCCCTAATTCTCCCAGCTCCGTGTGGGACCAGACGAAAGCCCAATCCTCCCTGTAGCGTTAACATCCATGTAATCTGTGCGTCTTGGCGAGCTGGAATCACGTCGCCCAATGCTCCAAAGGTCCATGTCATTTCACATCCATTTTCTACGGTAAGGGGCCCTGGCACCATACCGTCCGATGATACGGCAAGGGGGATGCGCCCTATTGGGACGACAGCGGACGGACCATTTATGACACCTACCGTGGCATGCGAAATGGGATATGCAATAGAATACGATGAGGGATTGGAAGAGACCGGGAATCCAATGCGCGATTCTCGTTCCTTGCTCGCAAATCCACGGTATTGTACAACACCGCTTGAAAGTACCTCCGCCTCGAGATCGACGTCTGATACCGAGATCCACGATGGCAAGGGCACAACATCAGCTATCTGGGCAGTCGTCTGCAACACAGTACCTCGACTTCCAGTGATATCGATGGCCAGTCTGTTGTTGCTTCCACCAAACTGAACATTCCATCCCGGGCCGGGTAAAGGAGCACGAGCACGAGCCATTGTTTCATTGGTTATGGTCGCCTCGATCGGAACATCATTGAGTTTGACAGTGATGGACTCAATAGTTTCGCCCGGAATCGTGAAAACGCAGGTCAGATCGAAGTCAGCAGTAAGCGGAATCTTGTCCAATAGTATGCCTCGGACATAGGGCTTGACGCTAATACTTCCTTTTACGGTCTCAACATCAAGGTCAATGGTTACCTTGGCAAAAGTTGGCCCCTGTTGTTCCGCTATAGAGCTTCGGAACGATGATAAATCTCCATCTTGACCAGTAAACACAAAGTCTTCAACGTGATATCCTTCATCGATAGACCAATGCCTGTCATAGAGGGGGAGAAGATTTGTTGACCAGTACGTGGACACGTGGTTGAACACAAGAGGAGGTGCATCAGGATCGAGCTTGCATGAATAGACGGAACCGAAGGAGAACTCCGATTCCTCCGTCAGAGCAAAGCCAACGGTATACTGAACTTCACCACTACCATTTCTCCTCATTGTCAGAGCAATCGACATCCGACCGTCGTTGACGACATCCTGAACCTTTGTACACGACTCTGGCTGAAGGTTATCCATTTCATAGGCCAAACCTAATCGCGTTTCCGTATGTCGAAATGCTCCCTCGCCGATGTACACAGCCTCGTCCTCATCTTCTGTGTACAAACGGAGTTCCACTCGTTCCGAAACCGCATTGCATACTTGAGGAACAAGACCACCGCCGGGGTCAACGCGTGTCTCCGACGACAGCACAACAAAAGCCTTGGAAGGGAAATCCGACGAAACAGCTGAAACAGCTGCAGCGAGCCACAGGGCAAACACGCCCGTGGCACGGCCTAGTATTAGGCACACCATAAGAACTCTCAATTGTAACGTGACATAAACCCGTAAACCTTGCTTACAAGATACACAAGAAGGCCCAATCACAGGTCGTTCAACCGATGCCAACGAGCTGCCGTACTCGACCTGCCGTCGGTACGACAACGCTATGATGTATCCCAACGGCAAAGCGTAATTTGTACGAATGGACACCTCACGTTTTCCCGATGCATCATCAGTCCTCCCGTTGGTACTTACCGGTATCAATGCTGGAATTTGGGAGTGGAACGTTATAACCGGTGACGAGCGATGGTCCGAGCGGTTTTATTCGCTCTTGGGATACAACCCGGATGAACTACCAGCTTCGTACGATACATTCCTTCATGAATTGGTCCATCCAGACGATAGGGCAATGATCATGGAAGCTGTAAGGGCCCATTTTGAACACGTGGCCCCTTATCAGATTGAGTTCAGAATGAGGAAAAAGGATGGACAGTATCGATGGTTTGAATCGACTGGTTCCTCCCTACGCGATGAAAATCGCCAACCGGTGTACATGGTCGGTGCGATTATCGACAGACACGAGAAGATTGCCCTTCGACAACAACTGATGGAAACCCAATTCCTACAGCAAGAGGCGGGTAGGTTGCTCAAGATAGGTGCATGGGAGTATCGACTGCGAACTCAAGAAGTGACGGCTGATGCGGTGGTATTCAATGTCCATGGCATTCCCCCAACGGAGCAGGCAACGCGAAGGCTGTTTCTTCGACACTACGGCCGCACATCGAGACGTATTATTGATGAAGCATTTCGAGAACTACTTCGGAACCATTCATCGTTCGATCTGACGGTTGAAATGACGCGGCTGGATAAGGAAGTGCGCTATGTTCGGATTACAGGGGAACCAATCATTGACCATCGAGGGCGCGTAGAGGCCCTTCGAGGTGTTGTATGTGATGTTGATGCAGAACAAAGGCTACAAAAGTCGCATGCGGCACAATTAGTCCTGCTTCAACGAAGGAATCAGCAGCTTGAGAGTTTTGCGCATATCGTGTCCCACAATTTGCGAACCCACGCAGCCAATCTTACATCAACGTTGGAACTTTTCGAAAGCGAATCCAACGACAGCGCTCGCAATGACGTCTTTGCATTGATGAAACAAACGGCTAGTGCCCTCTCCGAGACGCTTGGAGTCTTGGCGGAAACGATAAAAATTCGTTCAAACTCGGATATTCCCAAGGCTTTGGTTTCCATCGCGTTCCTGGCCTTCCTCTCGGCGGCGGGGCTCTTCG
>JALOMA010000099.1 GCA_025455735.1 Candidatus Kapaibacterium sp. | reverse complement strand
TCCGTACGAAGGCTGAGGAGGTGGGAAAGGCGTTCGGACTGGATGGTAGAGGACGACCACGACGTCAGAGCGATGGATAGGGCGACAACAATTGGCGTAAGAATGAGCAAGCGCATGGTGTTGATCCAGATGGAAATTCGTCCGGTTAACACAGAAGGACCGGCGGTTGGGAACCGCCGGTCCTTCGTGCAGTGAAGGCAGATGGAGTGCCGCAAGCGGCAGGGGTTAGTGCTGGACGACGACTTGTGTTGTCTTTCCGTCGGCCATGAGGTAGTACGTGCCGGAGGCCAGGTCGCGGACGTCCATGTTGGAAGCACCACGGACAACGCGAACGCGTTCGCCGGAAGCGTTGTAGAGGGCTGCGTCGATGGTCATGCCGAACTCGATGGTGCGGCTTGTTGGGTTTGGATAGACGCGGATTTGCGAGCCTTTGGCGTCCTCTTCGGCATCGATGCTGGATACCAGTTGCTTCAGCCCCGTGATGGCAAACGTGTGCGAGTTCTCGCCGGGGGTACGGTCTTCGATGATGTCGGCATTCGGGTGCTGCGAGTTGATGAGGACGGTATTGCCGTCGTCAAATGCTGCAAAACCCGTGATTTCGGAGCCAATAGGCGAGATGGCCAAGCGGTAGAGATTGTCGATGGTCGGTTGCTTGGACATATCGAGCAGCCACGCTTCACAGTTCGTTTGGCTACGCGTAAGGCCGGTGTTGGGCATACGGCCGAAGGTTGAACCGTTAAGATCCTCTTCGATGACCATGAAGGTCTTGTTGTTGACATAGAGGAAACCAAGGCCGTCGGGGTTCGAGAAGTGCTTTTCAGGATATTTGTCCATCGTAGCGTCAGCAGTCTGCACGAATGGGCCACCTTCGATAAAGCTGCGAACGGAGTTGTCCGCGGGATCGTAAACCAATACACGGCCGTAGTAGTCCCAATAGGCTGAGCTGTCCAATGCAACTCCTTGTTGCGCTGCGCGGTCCTGGAGGTGTTTGGGCATCGTCCAGCCTTCAGCCATTGCTGCGCGATAGGCATTGCCTGGTCGATCGTTGCCAGTCTCCGTCATGTAGACTTTACCGTCAGTGCGGTTGATTTGGCCCCACTCCAAGCGCGTGAACCCTGTGATCCCGCGGGTCTTCGCCCATTCATGTGGGGCAACCATGATGTCCCAGTTAGTAGCGGGATTGTTCGGAACTTCTACCCACGTGCCGGTGTACTCGCCGGCATTCTGCTTGTAGAAATAGAGTTTGCCCTTGGTGAAATCACCAGGCTCGTCGGCGACGAACTTTGTGAACAGTGATTTTCCAGCATCACCATCTTCGAAGAGATAGACGGTCTTCATGTCGTCCATCATTGCGCCAGATTCGAAACCCTGGCGGCTCCAGTTATACTGTTTGCGAACGCCCTTTGCGTTTGCTGGATCGATTTCCACCATCCAATTCGTATTCTCGAATTTCTTCACCTTGCGGCCGTCAAGTCCTGGAAAGCCTGTTGGTTGGAGCTTGCCGATTTCAAAGTCGGACGTATCGCGAATGCCAGCGCCTTTTGCATGGATGTCTGCATTGCTTGTGTAGTACCACTCTTCAGCTGTCCACACACGACCATTCTTCGTCATCCCACCGCAGTTTGCGAGTGTCGGGCCAACGGTGTTGACAAAGTCAACATTGAAATACTTGCCGCTGCGTCCGTCGGGAAGTGTTTGATTCAGAACTTCCAGGCTGCCATCGGCTTTTTTGCCAAAGCGGAACATCGTCATACCACCACCGTCGCCAATCTTGTCATCTGCGGCCACCAGTTCGTGATTGACGATTGCCCAGCCGAGGGACTGGCCGCTGTTGTCGTAGACGTAGCCGATGTAGTCGTGCCATTGTTTCGCAAGTGCACGAACTCCGGGAGCCGTTTCAACAGAATCAACACCGCCAATAAAGACAGGCTGATACTTCAATGGTGCAGGGGGAACAACTACGCGTCCCTGCAGGTAGGGTTGAATGGTCACGGGTTCAATCCGCGACGGGAAGTCCTGGGCGGTCAATGATGTGGACAGCGCCAGAACGGAAGAAAGGGCGAGAAGCGAACGCTTCATGGCACCACTCCGAAAAACATGAAGAAATAGTGAGGTCCTATTCGGAGGGATGCGTGCAGGCACCCCGTTACCTGCCCCACAGCAGGAACGAGGGCGAAACTAGAGTGTGCCTGTAACGAGGTCGTGAGCGCTCGGTAATGCTATGGCAATGTTTCCGTTACTATTCGGACGGAGTCCGTGGAGTAATACAATGATTACGTAATCTTCGAACTGGCGTAATGGTGTGATCCCCTATGTCAACGCACTGCATTGCTGGCTGCCTACTTGGTAGTCTGGCTCCCAACCTCTTCCATGGCACGCGTGGCGGCATGGGCATCAACAATCGTTACCACAACGTGTTTGCCGTTGGTGAGCGTCAGCTCCAGCGCGGAGCCGCCATCCCAGATGTAGCCCGTCTTGCGGCCCATATCCCACCGGATGCCCCAGCCGCCGAATTCGCCGATACCGCGGAAGGGACGTAGGCGCCATGATGCGATGTCCTGCCAGGGGATGAGGCGTCCCTTGTGAAACAACCGGCTAAACCGCACAAAGACGCCGTCGGCGTCGATACGCACCGTCAGCGTGGTACTACGAAACCAGACGTACAGCAGCAATAGCAGTGCTGCAGTAAACCCCATCACGGTTGCAGCGCCGGCTGGCGACTCTTCGCCGGCGTAAACAAGGGCAGCCGTCAGGACAGTGAGAAAGGCCATTACGGCGCCAAAGATGGAGCCAACAATGCGGCTGGCAGAGCGGGGAAAGGTCTGATGTTCGATAGTCATGGTGGACATCCCGTAGTTTTGTCGTTCTCTCCGTCGGCGAAGTGCACGGTACGGTTCCACCACAAAATTGCTTCATGACCTCGACACTTGCACCCACCATCCGTGCTTCGGACGTGATTCGCTTCTGGGTGCCTCTTTGCGCCACATGGCTGATGATGTCCATCGAAGGGCCCATCCTTACGTCCCTTGTGGCCCGACTTCCGCATCCCGACTTCAACCTGGCGGCATACGGCGTTGCCGTATCGGTGGCCATGTTCATCGAATCGCCCGTCATCATGCTGCTCAGCACGTCCGTTGCCCTGGCAACGGACCGGCGCGCCTTCGAACGCCTGCGCATCTTCATGTGGCGTATCAACATGCTGGTTACGGCCGGCATGGTGGTGGTATGCATTCCATCCATCTATGACGTGCTGGCACACGTCGTGCTGGATTTGCCAGCACCGGTTGCCGACCGTATGTACTGGGGTTTGGTCTGCATGATACCGTGGCCTGCAGCCATCGGCTATCGCAGGTTTTACCAGGGACTCCTCATCCGCAGCGGTCTGACGCGCCGCGTAGCGTGGGGCACGGTAATGCGGTTGCTGACCATGGCTGGCGCAGGGCTGGGAATGGCTGCCATGGGCACTGTGGAGGGCATCGTAGTGGGTGCCCTTGGTTTGTCCACGGGTGTTGTCTTTGAAGCCCTCGCTACACGGTCAATGGCCGCGGGCGTCGTGCAGAAACTCCGCTCCCAAGCCGATTCCGACTGTGCCGAGGCACCGTCATACCGCTCCATCCTGTCGTTCTACACACCGCTGGCCCTCACCAGTGTCATTGGCTTCGTGGTAACACCCATGATTGCTTTCTTCCTTGGGCGCGCGCCCATGAGCATCGAATCCCTGGCCGTTCTCCCCATCGTGGATTCGTTCGTGTTCATGTTCCGCAGCTTCGGCTTCTCCTACCAGGAGGTGGGCATCGCCCTGATGGGCGAACGGAACCGCAACTATCCCGTCGTGCGGTCCGTGGGTATTGGCATTATGGTGGCTACCTCTCTCGCCCTTGCGATTGCCTGCTTCACGCCGTTGTCGGAGATTATCTTCGGCCAGCTGTATGGCCTTCAGCCCCATCTGGCCTCCTTTGCCGTGCTGCCCACACAATTGCTCGGCCCCTTGCCAGCATTGGCCGTGTTGTACAGCCTGCAGCGCGCAGTGTTGATCAACTCCCGTCAGAACGTCGTGGTAACGTGGAGTACCATCATGGAAATTGCCTCGATTGCCACCGTTCTGGTGATCGTTCTTGCAACGACGTCGTGGCCCGGCGCCGTGGCGGCTGCCTTGGCCATGGTTGTTGGACGCATCCTGGCCAATGGCTATCTGTGGGTTCGCACACGTCAGGCCCTAGGCCGCGGATGAGCTCAAGGATGTATCCGACCGTTCTTCGATGCGACGGAGAATCTTCAGCAATCCGGGATACGAAAGGCCAAGGTGTTTTGCGGCCTGCGTCTTGTTGCCGTTATAGCGCTGCATAATGGTCGTCACCAGATGCTGTTTCGCCAACTCTACTTCGTCCATGGTTCCTTGTACGAAGTCATAGTGCATCAGACAAGGTACGGATGACGTCACGCGGGACGTCATGTCAACGTCACCGTCGATGTCGCGGAGAGCAACATCCGGACCAAACAAGACCCATCGTTTCATCACATTGCCCAGTTGGCGGATATTTCCTGGCCAGGGGGCCTGGGCAAACCTGCGGAGAACCAGTTCGGATACCGGTTCGGATTGAACACCGAATTGGCGTTCGAACTTCGTTCGGAAGGACTCTGCAAGCAGGGGGATATCGGCAACACGTTCCCGCAAGGGCGGCAGGTTAACCTCGACGGTTGCCAGCCGGTGGTAGAGATCGGTGCGCAGGAAGCCATTGTCGATGGCGTCTGTAATCGTCCGGTTCGTTGCCGAGAGCACCTGGACGTCGATGGCGATATCGCGGTTGCCACCAACGCGGCGAATTGTCTGCGTCTCCAGTGCCCGCAGGAGTTTTGCCTGCATGGTGGTTGGAACTTCCGTGACTTCATCCAGAAACAGGATGCCGCCATTGGCAAGCTCGAACAAACCGGCCCTGCTCTCGTTGGCTCCCGTGAAGGCGCCCTTTTCGTAGCCGAACATTTCGGACTCGAACAGTGTGGCCGAAATAGCAGCACAGTTTACAGCGACAAACGGGGCTGCTGCGCGTGCACCGGATTGGTGAATGTACTGGGCCATGACTTCCTTGCCCGTGCCATTTTCGCCTTGGATAAGGGCATTGATGCCAAAGCGCGCCACCTTCACGGCTAGGTCGGTACAGGCTTTCAAGGCAGGCGACGCACCAATCATGGATGACGATGATGATTGGTCCGAGACCAATTCCAGCTCGCGTTTTAGCTGAATATTTTCACGCTCGATGCGTTCGCGTAAAAGGCGGTTTTCTTCCTCCAGGTTGTGCTGCTCCAGGAGCTTCTGGATGGCGATCAACAACTCTGCATTGCGATATGGCTTTTTCAGGAATTCGTTGACGCCAACCCGCAGTGCGCGAATCACTGCTTCTTCATCGGCATAGCCAGTCACCAGGACGAACTTCGTTGTGGCATGGCGTTCGCGAACCTTCTCGGCAAACGTGACGCCGTCCATGCCCGGCATTTTTAGGTCCGTGACGATGATATGGCAATACGTGGATTCGACAACCTTGAGCGCTTGATAGGCGGACCCTGCCGTAAGCACGTTGGCTCCAGCAGACTGGAGTGATATTTCCACGTTTTCGCGTGCGAATTCATCGTCGTCCACCACAAGAATGGTGGGCTTGGTTGCGTCAAGGGAGTCGGTTTTGACATGTTTGGACATCAGGCACCTCGTAGGGCACGTGGCAGGCGAACGGTAGCGCGTACGCCGCCTGGAATATTTTCAAGAGAAAGGGACCCACCGGCTTCTTGTGCGATGGTATTACTGATCCAAAGTCCCAGGCCTGTACCTTTTCCAGTTTCTTTCGTGGAAACAAAGGCGTCGTAAATCGTCGGAAGAACGTCGGCGGGAATATGCGGCCCAGTGTTCTCGATTATAAACACGCCGTCATTGCCATCAGCCGAGGCGCGTGCTGTAATACGTCGTTCAGCACCATCGGGCAGCTCCATGGCAGCGTCCCGTGCATTCACCAGCAGGTTGGTAAGGATTTGGCCAAGTTCCGTGGATCCGATGCGCACGCGAATACTATCGGGGGTGTCGCGTTCGCACGTTATACCCAAGTTCATAATGTGTCGACCATAAAGCTCGTACAGATCGTCAATTGCCTCTACAAGGTCGCATTCGCTTGATGTGTCGGTGCGACCGCGCTGTCCTGCCGAGGTAAGCAGGCGCTGAATAACATCGCGGCTACGAAGAGCGGCTCTCTCGATGAGACGCAAATTACGTTCTTCGTCCGGTGTAAGGGTCATCTGCTCCAGCAAGCGTTCGGCGCTGTTGAGGATGGCGCCCAGCGGCGAATTTATTTCGTGGGCAACACTTCCTGCAATGGTGCCTAGTGTCGCCATCTTTTCCTGTTTAATGATGAGTGCGGTAGCAACCTCCAATTCGCGCGTTTTACGGGTCAGTTCATCAACTTTCTGCTGAAGCTGTTCTTCCGATTTGCGCAGGGCGCGTTCCAGCCGGCGGCGTTGGATGGCAACGCCCAGATTGCTGGCGAGGGTGCGTAGGGAGGTGGTCTCCGTGCTTGTCCAGCCGTGACCGATACAGTCATCGTAACCCATGAAGCCCCAGAATTCCTGGTTGATGAACATGGGCACCACAACGATGGCTTCGATGGATTGGGCGCGTAGGAATTCAGCTTCGTATTCGGGGAGTTCGTGTACAAAGCCACTGATGGAATTGCCTGCACACAGTTCGTGGTACCAGCGTTCGAAACCAGCTTCCCAGGGTAGGTTCTGGAGGTCGGGATTGTCGATTTGCGGCTCTACGCCCTCGGAGCACCACTCCATGGTTTGCGAGATGGTGCCAAGGCCCCCTTCCAGTGGATGATGACGGAAGATATAGACCCGGCTGGCACCGGCAGCATGGCCAACGTTGCCCAGCACATGTTGCACGCCATCGTCCAAGTCCTCGCAGGTAAGCAGGATGGTAGCCGCCTCGGCTACGGCCTGTGCCAGGCGCTCCTGGCGTTCCAGCAGGCCCCGTGCCTTATTCCGTTCCGAGATGTCGCGGAGCCATGCAGTGAACAGGGTGCCAGTATGGTGGGGTACGGGTACAATTGCCAGCTCGACGGGGAATTCGGTGCCATCGGCACGCAGGGCACTGAGTTCAAGGCGCTTGTTCAGTACGGGTCCTTCGCCCGTGGTGCGGTAGTGGCGCATGCCGGCCTTATGTGCCATGCGATACCGATGCGGAATGATGATGTCGTCCAGGTCGCGCCCTTCGGCATCGGTAGCGGCAATGCCGAACATCTCGGAGGCAGCTGGATTGAATTCCACGATGCGTCCATCGGAGTCGATGGTGATGACGGCGTCAAGTGCCGAGTTCAGGATAACGCCACGCATGGCTGCCACATCCTGCATGGCCGATTCCATGCGGCGCTGCACGGTGACGTCTTCGTAGATCCAAACGTGGCCACGGTACCGGTCACGCTCGAAGATGGGGATGAAGTCACGCTCGAAGATGCGCCCATCGTTGAGTACGAGGCGTTCGCCACGCACAAGAACGCGATCGCGGAGAACCTCTTCGATGCGGCTGATGAAGTCGGCTGGGTCCGCAAATAGCGTCGCCGACCCCTCCGCCGCTGCCGCACAGTCGGCACCACGGAGGTGCTCCGGCGCTACGCCAACACCAAAGAGGTCGCAAAACGCTTGGTTGACGATGATGAGCCGCCGGTCCTCGTTCTCCACCAGGACTCCCTGGTGCAAACTCTGCGTAATCGTCCACAGAGCCGTCAAACCGCCACGTCCAGTCGCTGCCATTCCAACTCCAATGAAACAAGGTTGATACCTCCCTAAACTACGTTTATATCGAGGCGAATGCAATACCAAGGTCTGCGATGGCCTTGCTGCTTGATGCTACGTGATAGCACGTAGGGGGAACAGCGTAGAAACCGTGTTGAAACACGGAAGGTGGAGCGGCCTAGGTGGGATATGGCGCAAGTCCTAGCAAATCATGTTGTTACGGAGATGGTATGGACGTCTGGAAGTTGTTGGCACGGAATTCCGAGGGTAGAAGGTGTAAGCATGATGGACATGCTTCGCACAACGAATCCCACATCATCTACCACATTTTTTTTTTGGAGTATCCCATGAACAAGTTCCTCGCACTCGCCGGCATCGTAGCCTTCGGAGCAATCACAGCCTCGGCACAAAAGAGCGCCAGCACGTCGGCACAATGTACAACAGTTGTTGTGCGCTCGCTGTCGATTGAAGCCAATCAGGACCTGGACTTCGGCTTCCAGGCACAGGGTGTTGGCGAAGTCAAGATCCCCACAGAGTCCAACAAGGCCGTACGTTTCACCATCACGGGTGAAGAGTGGATGGATGTACGCATTACGTATGCAGCACCAAATGCCCTGCTGAATCAGAATGGATCGAAGCTTCCCTTCTCGGCTCTGGTAGCCGTCAACGATGAGGATAAGGCTGCAAGCGCAACTGATCTCGCATCTGGTGACGTGCGCACGCTCAGCGGCAAGGGCAATCAGTTCGTCTACCTTGGCGGCGTCATCGATGTAGCGAAGGATCAGGACCGTGGCTTCTATACCGGCCAATTCGATATCAACGTCGAGTATACGTTCTAAGCAATCGCTCTCTTGTTCCCGAACGGCGCGGCGGCATATGCGCAGGCTCTCCCCCAGGAGCTTTTGCCGCCGCGCCGCCCTCGGGTTTCCAGTGAAAAGCACTGCAAGAGAGGCAAGGCCCCCTTCCCCCAAACAACAAGAGAAATCAAGAGAGCACCATGAAAACCATCCTTACCGTCCTCGTGCTGCTGTGGAGTACTGTCGCAGCGTCCGCCCAGGTTGTCCTGGCACCAACGGCCGTGTATATGTCCGATAATCAGCGTTCTGCAACCTTCTTGGTGGTCAACAATACCACGGAAGAAAAGGATGTTGCACTGCGCTTGCAATTCGGTTATCCAGTGTCCGATTCCAATGGCAACGTCACGATGATGTATACCGATACAGCCGTGGCGCAGCGTTTTAGCTGCACGGACTGGATTCAGGTGTTCCCACGGAAATTCCGATTGGCACCGGGTGCACGCCAGATCGTCCGCCTGACGGCACGCACACCGCAGACCGCTGCCGAAGGAATGTACTGGTCCCGGTTGATTACTACGAGTAGCGTTGCAGCCGAAGAAGACACCACGGACCAAGTAGGTGCGCGGATCAACTTCTCCGTACACCAGGTAGTGCCCGTTACCTATAAAAAGGGCAGCCCCAGCATCGACCTCACAGCAACTGGACTGCGTTTGGTACAGTCCGATAACAACCGCACGGTGCCAGCCCTGGACCTTGCCGTACAAGGGAACGGTCCGTTCATCGGTACCATCACCGTGACGCTTGAGCGCGACGGTGCCGACGCCATCACACGCTCGATTCCCGTTTCGGTGTACTTCTCCACCGTCAAGCGCCTGTCCGACGTTTTGCCCGAGCT